>JAICYA010000048.1 GCA_025934455.1 Rudaea sp. | reverse complement strand
GAACGGACCGAGCTCGCGCCACAGGCGCTGGCCGGGATGGCAATGCGTGACCTCGGCCACGTGGGCGTCGCGGTACATGCGCAACCATGCCGCCGGCGCGGGCCCACCGGTACGCGCATCGGTCATGCAATAGGTCAGGTGAAGCTCGAGCGTGTAGCGATGGCGCTCGACCATGTCCAGGCGCACGTCGAGCCCGTCGTCGACGGATGAAACGAAACTGCCCGGACCCAACTCCTGCGGCGCGAATACGCGCGCCAGGCGGTGGTAGTTCTCCGCGTACAAGCCCATCAGGTACGCGAAGCGCCCCGGGAGCGGACTGGCCTGAGTTTCGGCAGCGGCGGACATGCGCCGATCATAGCATTCGCACCGGACGTGGCCAGTACGCCAGCCTGCGACGAACCGCGCTCAGTTGCGCCGCGGTGAAGTGCTACTGCCGGGGCGAGGACGCGGCGCCACGCGCGAACCGTGCCCATGCCAGCCGTGGCCGCCGTAATAGTAGCCGCCGTAGAAGTTCAACCCGACCCATGGCCACACGCCGCCATAACAGCACCACGGATCGGCATAGTAACCCGGTGCGTAGTAACCGTAGCCGTAGCCGACTGCCGGCGCGTAATCCGCCGTGCCATCGTCGTAGACTACGCCCGGCCGAGCGTAATAACCCGGCGTGTATACGCAGCCACCCAGGGCGAACAGTGCGACCACCGCAAGCAGGATTCCGAATCGACGTTTCATGGCCTGACCTCCGCCATTGCCGGGTTCGAGCCTAGTCCCGCACAGTTGAATCGCCGCTGAGCGGCGCTTGGGAGTATCAGGGGTTCAGCAGCTGCGAGAAAAACACGCCGATCACGCGCGGTTCCATGACGACCGTGAACAGCACGCCGTAGGCCGCACCCCACAGATGCGCGCCGTGGTTGACGTTGTCCGATGCCTGTCGTTCCTGCCAGAACTCGTAAACGACATACAGGATCGCAAACAGTATCGCCGGCATCGGAATCACGAACACGAGGATCTTCGCCCACGGCTGCAGCAGGATGAAGGCGAACAGGGTCGCCGACACCGCACCCGAAGCGCCAAGGCTGTGATAGCGCGAATTGCCGCGATTGCGCAGATAGGTCGGCAGGATGGATGCGATGAGTCCGCCACAGTAGAAAATCACGAATCCGAACGGACCGAGTACCATGTTGTACAGGGGTTCCATCGCGCGGCCGAAGAAATACAGGGTGAACATGTTGAAGAACAGGTGCATGGGATCGGCATGCAGCAGCCCGTAGCTGAGCAAGCGGTAATACTGCTTGTCGCGCGAGATCGCGGGTGGCCACAGGATCAAATCCTGCATCAGCCGGGAATTGCTGAACGCCATGATCGAGACGATGCAGGTGATGGCGATGATGACCAGGCTACTGCTCACGTGGCGTATTCCT
The DNA here is from genome assembly GCA_025934455.1 of Rudaea sp. The sequence goes on along the minus strand of JAICYA010000048.1, from coordinate 7,908 downwards.
CGACAAGGCTCGATGGGAGCGGGTCACGAACAAGCGGGCGATGGTAACACCCGCCGCAAGCCGCCTGCCCTCGCCGCGCCTCGCGTGCAGGGCGCGGCGCAGCTAGAATAGCCGCCTTTTCACGCCATTCGCAGGAACTCCCATGGGCAGAGGCCCCAGCATCGAAGGCCGCAAGAACGCCGCTGACGCGAGCCGCGGAAAACTCTTTACCAAGTTGATCCGCGAGATCACCATCGCCGCGCGCAGCGGCGGCGCGGATCCGGCCAGCAACGCGCGCCTGCGTGCCGGCATCGACAAGGCGAAAGCCGTGAGCATGCCCAACGACACCATCGACCGTGCGCTCAAGCGCGCGACCGGCGCGGATGCGGACAAGATGGAAGAAATCCGCTACGAAGGCTACGGTCCTTCCGGCGTGGCGCTCATCATCGACTGCATGACCGACAACACCCAGCGCACCGTGGCCGATGTACGCAGCACGCTGAGCAAGCACGGCGGCAATCTCGGCACCTCGGGATCGGTCGCGTTCCAGTTCAAGCATGTCGGCGAGTTCATCGTCGATACGAGCAAATCCGGCAGCGAAGACAAACTGCTCGAGGCCGCGCTCGATGCCGGCGCCGACGACGTGCAGAGCGAAGACGGCGAAAGCATCGTGCTGACAACGCCGGAAAATTTCGAGGCGGTGAAGAAGGCGCTCGCTGCTGCCGGATTCACGCTGGGCAAGGCCGATGTGATCTGGCGCCCCGACAACCGCACGCCGGTCAATGCCGAAGTCGCCGAAACCCTGCGCGACCTCATCGACCGCCTGGACGAGCTCGACGACGTGCAAACCGTCTATCACAACGCCGAACTGGCGGCTTGATTTCAAGCCCGGCGGCCGGCGCCGCCGGGCCTCCCGAATTCGCCGCGAAACGGCAAGGCATGCGCCGCCACACCTGTGCTAGGATCGACCGGCGCGTGGCGGATGGCAAACGGGGTCGCTGCAAACACGCTTGCCTCCGTCCGGGCATCACTTGTTCCGTCGCCATGGCGGATTCGACCCACGATAACCAGGGGGCATTCATGAAGATCCTGCAGGTTGTACGCATTGCTTTGCTTTGTACCGCGTTCGGATTTTCCGGAGGGCAGGCCACGGCCGCCACCGGGCAGTGGCATTTCAAAATCAAGAACTCTACCGCTACCGACATCGTCAAATTGCAGGTGTCGCAGGACAAGAAGAGTTGGGGCAAATTCGACATCGGCAGCGGCATTGGGCCAGGCGAAACCGCGACGATGTACTGGGACAGCAGTACGGATAACGAGAAGTGCGTGCAATGGATTCGCGCAAAATTCAGCGACGGCACCTACAGCTCGCCCAGCAAACAGGATTTTTGCCACGACCTGGACGAACCGATCGTCTTTTCCGACGACGATGACGACAGCGATGACTGACGGGCCGGCATAAACGATATCCAGTTTGAAACAGGGCGGCCAGCTCGCGTCAGCGCAGTTGGCTGTCCTTGCTGCCGCGCCGGTTGTAGCCGCTGAAGGCGCGTTCCTGCTCGTCGCGCTCGGATTGGCAGGCCACGCACAGGCGTACGCCGGGCACGGCCTTGCGGCGCGCCTCGGGAATTGGCGCGTCGCATTCTTCGCAGCGTTTCAGGCTCGGCCCCTTGGCCGCGCGGCTGCGCACGCGCTTGATCGCGTCCTTGATCGTCGCGTCGATCTGGTCCTGCACTGCGCTGTCGCCTGCCCAACCGGTGGCCATGGAAAAACCCTCTGACTTGTCCCGATGGTGGGGTCGCATTCCGCCGCTGCAAGGCGGCCTTCATGACCAGCCGCGTTCCAGCACGTAATCCAGCGCCGCGCGCACTGCGGCAACCTGCGCGGCGTTGCATTGTTCCGGCGTCGCGCGCGCACTGTCCGGATACACCTCGGTCGTGGTCTTGTAGCGCGCGTTGGTGATACCCGGGCACAACCCGAGCCGCGCGTAGGCGTATTCGATCACGCCGGGGGCGACGACGTGCGAACCGATGATTTCGCCCTTCGCATCGGCCGGTGCGATATGCGTGACCTTCGCGACCGCCGCGATCACCGCCTGCTGGAACTCCGGCTGCGGATTCGCCGCATCGGCGCACAGGTAGAAACCGTCCGGGATTGCTTCCGGCTCGAACGGCTTGCCGTCGCGCGCGGCCAGCGCGGGCCGGAATTCGGATTCGTCGCTATCCGTGGTTTCGTGCAGGTCGATGTGCGCGATGAAGCGGTCGCGCAGTGGCGCGACGAGTTTCATCAAGGCCGCGGATTCCGGCGCCGGACTGCTTTCGCGAAATGAACGGTTCGGGTCGAGCGCCTGCGGATTCCAGCGATTGATGCGCTCGTAGGCCCACGGGCTCACGCACGGCGCGACGAGCACATTGATCCGCCCCGCATAGTCGGCCATGTGGCGGTCGACGAATTGCAATGCGCCTTGCACGCCGCTGGTTTCGTAGCCGTGCACGCCGCCGGTCACCAGCGCCACGGGCAATGCATCGTTCCAGCCGCGATTGCGGATCGCGAACAGCGGAAATGATTCGGGCGCGTAGTCCAGGCGACCGTACTCACCTGCATCGAATCGCGCGCGCAACCGGTCGATCTTGTTCAGTACCTCATCGGCATAGCTGCGCCGCTTTTCCTGGCGCGAAAGCCATTGCGCTTTTTCGGCATCGCCCCACGGCGTGCCGGCAGTGCCGATCGGGTAAACGTCCGTCATGTCGAATGCGCCCCAGGCTGAAATTCGAGAGGACCCGCACTCTACCATCCCCATCGGTATTGTCGGAGTCAGCTCTCCCGCCGCAGCGCCTGGTTGACCACCTTGCGGATCAGGCCCGGATAGTCGATGCCGGCCTTCAACGCCGACTGTGCCAGTTCATCGTCCTTGGCGATGCACGGATTCGCATTGGGTTCGATCACGTAAATATTTCCGACAGCGGTCACGCGCAGGTCGAAACGCGCGTAGCTGCGGATGTTGAGTGCGCGATACGCACGCTTGCAGACGTCGTCGATGTGTTGCTGCAATTCCGGTTCCAGCGCCTTGGCGAAATGGTTGCGGATGCCCCAGCGCTTGCGATAGGCGTCGTCCCATTTCGCCTTGTAGGTGGCGATGCGCGGTTCGTCCTCGGCCATCTGCCCGAACGTCATTTCGCGCGCGGGCAATACGCGCATCGCGCGATCGCCGATGACGCTGACATAGAGTTCACGCCCGTCGATGTATTCCTCGGCAATGGCGTCGAGATTCATGCGCTCGTGGATCATGGCGATGCGCGCGACGAATCCCGCCTCGTCGTCGACGACCGATGCTTGCGAGATGCCGCGCGAGGCTTCCTCGGTCAGCGGCTTGACGATGCACGGCAGTTTCAACGTCTTCGGCAGCCACACCTTGCGCCCGCGGTAATAGACATGGAAGCGCGGCGTGCGCACGCGGTGGAAGCGCAGGATCTTCTTGCACAAACTCTTGTCGTTGCACAGGAACAGCGCATGCGAGCTGGACCCGGTGCACGGTACGCCGAGCAGCTCCATCGTGGCGACGATGTTCTTGTCCCAATGCGGGGCGTTGCGGAACGTCTCGCACAGATTGAAGATCACGTCCGGCTTGATGTTGCGCACGGCATCGAGCAGCGGCTGGATGTCGTCGAACAGGCTCAGGCGATGCACCTCGTAGCCGCATTCGAGCAGGGCCTGCCAGACGTCGTTCTCGGTATAGCTACCGTCCGGATCGGCGAATTCCGCGGCGAAATCGTAATCCGGTTTCACCGCATACGGCAGGTCGAACACCATCAGCACGCGGGTAGGCATGGCTACAATTCTCCACGCAATCGGGTGGTGTAGCGGTAGTTCATCATCAAGGTGGTGAGGTAGGTCGCCAGCTTCAACATCGCCAGCGATTCGCTCTCGTCCGCGACCAGGCGCAAGGCCCGGCTGCGCTGCACGACCGCCGTGTAGACCTCGTTGACCATGAAGCGCCGCTCGCCGGTCCAGTTCGCCACCGTGGTCAGCAGTTCCTTGCGGTGCGCCTGCAGCAAGCGGGCGAGCGGCTGGCGCGTTTCGCCTTCGGGTTTGGCCACGCCGAACATGCGCAACAGGTTGGCATCGTGGAATTCCGGAAAGTCCTCGGCTTCCACGGCGCGGCGTTTCTGGTAATAGCGCTTGAGCGTGCTGCGGATCGTCGCGGCCTTCCACAGCATTCGCCCGGTCGCCTTCAACGGCGGCTTGCCGGCGATGCCGCTCATCAGCCTGTCGACGAACAGCAACTTGTCGAGCGCCTTCCAGCCCTTGTACTTGCTGCGCCAGTCCAGGCCCGGCGTCAGCCACACCGCGAACGTCTCGACGAAATCCTCGTCCGGGTGGTACTGCGCGTAGTAGTAATCCAGGTGGCGCACGAAGCTCTTGCTGTACGGGCGGAACCGGTACGTTTCCTCGTAAGGCGCGGAAGGGTGCCCGAACACGCGCTGCCAACTGCGCTTGCGGTTGAGATCGTAGGCGTAGGTCAACGCATGGCCGCACTCGTGGCGCAACAGCTTCATGCACCAGCCGACGTTGTCGCCCTCGGCTTCGAGCAGCATCTTCTTCTGCAGCTTGATCAGGCGCGGGTGCGCCAGGTAAAACGGAATGCCGATCACCGGCTCGTTTTCCGGCGTCAGCCATTCGTCGGCGAGGTAGCAGCGCGGCTGGAACGGTATGTTCCGCGCCTTCAATTCCGCGTAGAGCTGGGCGATGCACGGCTCCAGCCAGCTGCCTTCGATGCGCAAGGGCAGTTCCGACAAACGCAGGCCGAGCAGGTCCTCTTCGGCCATCGTGGCCAGATCGACCGCCGTCTTGTCGGCAGGCTGGTTCGGCACCGATGCGGCTTCGTTGGGACTGGCCATGGCCCAAGGATAACCGAGTTGAGGTGCGCCGCCGGATGCCCGCGCGCGGATCGTGTCAGAAAAACTCCTGCCGCACGGTCGCCTGCGCTGCACGAACCTGTTTCGTAGTATCGTCACGCCACCCAAGGAGTCCTGCCATGAAACCGCTGACATCCCTCGCCGCTGCCGCCGCCCTCGCGCTAGCCGCCTTCGCCATCCCCTCGCATGCCGAACTCAAGGTCGGCGCGCATGCGCCCGACTTCAGCCTGCCCGCCTGGCTCGCCGGCAATCCGTTCACGTTCGATCTCAATGCCGCGCTGAAGAAAGGCCCGGTCGTGGTCTACTTCTTCCCCGCACCGCACACCTCGGGTTGCAATGTCGAAGCGCACCTGTTCTCCGAGTCCATCGACAAGTTCAAGGCCTACAACGCCACCGTCATCGGCGTGACTGCCGGCAACCTCGACCAGATCGCCGACTTCTCCAAGGAAGCCGAACATTGCAGCGGCAAGTTCGCGGTCGCCGCCGACAAGGGCGCCGCAATCGCCAAGGAATATGATTCGATATTGACGATGAAACCCGACTGGTCCAGCCGCACCTCGTACCTGATCGACCAGTCCGGCAACATCGCCGCGGCCTATTCCGCGATGAGCCCGAAGGATCACGTCGGCGAGATGCTGGCGGCGTTGAAGGCGTTGCCGCCGCACAAATAGTCGCTAAGGGAAATAGTCGCAAGGGAAATGGCGATGGTTGCATCGAGGCTGATGGCGCGCCTGCGCGAACACGACTGGATGGCTGCTGCCGTCGAACTCGTCATCGTCGTCGTCGGCATACTGATCGCCCTGCAGGTCAGCAACTGGAACCAGGATCGCATAGACCGCAATCGCGCCCAGGGCTATTACCGGCGCATCCATGCCGACCTGCGCGCCGACCTCAAAAACATGGATGCGACGCTGGTCTTCTGGCGTGCGGTGTCCGCCTACGGCGACGCCGCCATTGCCGACGGCGAAGGCAAGCGCGACGATGCGCAGGGATGGAAGATGCTGCTGGCCTGGTACCAGGCCAGCCAGACCATGCCGTTCGTGGCATCCGATGCCGCATTCGGCGAAATGCGCAGCGCCGGCGAGCTCGGCCTGATCGCCGATGAAGGCCTGCGCAAGCGCCTGGACGACTACTACTCGCTTTCGGGCGTCGGCGGCCAGTCCATCATCCGCGAACAGTATCCCGAATACCGCCTGCAGATCCGCGGGCTCACGCCGTGGCACGTACAGCAGTACATCTGGAGCCGCTGCTTCACCGAATCCAGCTTCATCACCCAGCAATTCGTCGATTGCGACGCACCCATCGGCGCGCAGGAAGCCTCCACGATCCTCAGGTCCTACCGCGATTCGCCGGCACTGCTGAATCAATTGCGCGCCTGGATGTCGACGCTGCGGGTCAGCGAAATCGTGCTCGTCAACGACCGGCGCGACGCCGAACAGCTCGATGCAGCGGTAACCCGGGCCATGCAGGATTGACGCCGTGAATTGTATGCGCCGTTCATCGTCCCCACATTCGGGATCTGTCCACACGTCGCGTGTTCCATGACCTCTCCTGCCCGGCTTCGCATCGACTTCGTCTCCGACGTAGCTTGCCCTTGGTGCGCCATCGGCCTTGCCAGCCTGCAAGAAGCACTCGCACGCCTGGATGGAGCCGTCCACGCCGACATCCACCTGCAACCCTTCGAACTCAATCCGCAACTGCCATTGGCTGGCGAAGACGCCAACGAACACCTGATGCACAAGTACGGCATGGGCGAGGAACAGCTCGAAGTCAACCGTTCCGCGATCCGCGAACGCGCCGCCGCGCTCGGATTCGCTTTCAACATGCGCAAGGGCAGCCGCATCTACAACACCTTCGATGCGCACCGGCTGCTGCATTGGGCCGGACTCGAGAACCGCGACCGCGCATTGGCGTTGAAGCAGGCGCTGTTGCGCGCCTATTTCACCGATGGCAAGAACGTGGCCGAGCGCGGAATCCTGGTCGGCATCGCCGAGGACGCGGGCCTGCACGCCGACGCAGCGCGCCGCGTTCTGGAAAGCGGCCAGTACACCGACGAAGTGCGCGCGCAGGAGCGCCAATTCCAGCAGGCCGGCATCCATTCCGTACCCGCGACCATCGTCAACAGCGAGTATCTTATTTCGGGCGGGCAACCGCCGGAAGTCTTCGAGCGCGCCTTGCGCGAGATTGCGGCCAAAACATCCCGACCAGCGCCATCCGCGTAACACCCATTACTTTCACGCATTTTTTTTCGCGCGCCGGCGCCGCATGCGCAGCCAGCGCATGAGACCGTAGGACAGCCGCACTTTTTCCTGGCCGACCGGCAGGTCGGCGTGGGCGAAGATCCACGACGATTTGCTGAAGGCGATCTGCTGCTCCGGATAGACACTGCGGTGGCCGATGATGAGATACGCCGCCACGCAGGCGCCGGCGACGTACAGCGTGGAGTCGGCCCCGAACAATTCCACGCCCATCAGGATCGCCGCGATCGGCGCGTTGGAGGCTGATGCCGCGACGGCGACGAATCCCACCGCCGCGCCCAGCGCCGGAGCCATGCCGAACACATGCGCGAACGCGCTGCCGGTCACCGCGCCGATCACGAATTGCGGGGTGACGATGCCGCCGTAGAAACCCGAACCCAGCGTGATCGCGACGAGCAGCGATTTCCACAGGAAGCCGAGGTACGGCATGGTGTCGCCGTGCAATGCGCCTTCCACCATCGGCAGGCTCAAGCCGAGATACTGCGTCGGGACCGCGATGATCAGGATCGCCAGTACGGCGCCACCCAGGGCGGGGACCAGCGGCTGCCATAAATCGAATTGCCGCTGCAATGCGCCGAATGCCTTCTTCGCCTGTCGCAACAGTTCCACGACCAGCCACGCGACCGCGCCGCAGAGCACGCCGATCAGAACCGTCTTGAGGAACAAGACTTCCGTGAACTGGCCGCTGAAGTCGATCGCGTATTGCGGATACGGCACGCCGAGCCAGCGCGAAACCTCGAACGCGGTGACGCCCG
>JAICYA010000020.1 GCA_025934455.1 Rudaea sp. | reverse complement strand
TGATCCTCGACATCGGCCCCGACACCGCGGCGCGTTACGCCGCGCTGATCGCCAAATCCGGCACCGTGGTCTGGAACGGACCCGTCGGCGTGTTCGAGTTCGACGCGTTCGGCAAGGGCACGCAAACCCTGGCGCACGCGATTGCGAAGTCGAATGCGTTTTCCATTGCCGGCGGCGGCGACACCATCGCAGCCGTGGAAAAATACGGCGTCGAAAAGGAGATTTCCTACATCTCCACCGGCGGCGGGGCGTTCCTGGAATTCCTCGAAGGCAAGGAGTTGCCTGCCGTGGCGGCGTTGAAAGCGCGGCGCGGCTGAGCCGGATCGACGCCGCCGAAAAGCGTTTCTCGCAGCGTGCGCTGTGGTAGTTTAGGGCGATCTATTTCGCCGGATTGCCGCATGGATTCGCAACTGCGCCGCACCAAGATCATCGCCACGCTCGGCCCGGCCACCGACGCGCCGGGCATGCTGGAAAAAATCCTCGTCGAAGGCGTCGACGTCGTGCGTTTGAACCTGTCGCACGGCGCGCCCGGGGATCACCGCAAGCGTTGCGAAGCGGTGCGCGCCGCCGCGGCGAAACTCGGCCGCGAAGTCGGCGTGCTCGCCGACCTGCAGGGGCCGAAGATCCGCATCGCGAAATTTGCCGCGGGCCCGGTGCTGCTCGAACCCGGCGAGCCATTCGCGCTGGAATGCGATGCGAACGCCGCGCCGGGCGATGTGCATCGCGTCGGCGTGAGCTACCTCGGTTTGTACAAGGATGTGAAAGTTGGCGATACGCTGCTGCTCGACGACGGTCTGATCGCGCTGGGCGTGGAACGCATCGACGGCACCACGATCCACACCATGGTCAAGATCGGCGGCGCGCTGTCGGATCGCAAGGGCATCAATCGCCTCGGCGGCGGCCTGTCGCTGACCGCGCTGGCGGAGAAGGACAAGCTCGACATCCGCCTCGCCGCGGAACTCGGTGCGGATTTCCTCGCCGTGTCTTTCGCCAAGTCCGCCGCAGACATGATCGAAAGCCGCAAGCTGCTGCGCGCGGCCGGCGGCAGCGCGGCGCTGGTGGCCAAGATCGAGCGTGCCGAAGCGATCGCGGCATTGGGCGAAATCATCGATGCCTCCGACGTGGTGATGGTCGCGCGTGGCGATCTGGGGGTCGAAATCGGCGACGCCGAGTTGCCCGGCATCCAGAAAAAAATCATCCGCGAAGCGCTGTCGCGCAACAAGGCGGTGATCACCGCCACGCAGATGATGCAATCGATGGTCGAGTCGCCGATACCCACGCGCGCCGAAGTGCTCGACGTCGCCAATGCCGTGCTCGATGGCACCGACGCGGTGATGCTCTCGCAGGAAACGGCGGCGGGCAAGCATCCGGACAAGGCCGTGGCCGCGATGCGCCGCGTCTGCCTCGGCGCCGAGCGCCAGTTCGACACGACCGAGCGCTACCATATCGTCGCGCGCAAGTTCGACCGCACCGACCAGGCCGTGGCCAAGGCGGCGATGTTCCTGTCCGCGCAGGTCGATCCGCGCGCCATCGTCGCGCTGACCGAATCCGGCGCCACCGCACAATGGCTTTCCCGTTACCGTTCGGCGGTGCCGATCTACGCGCTGTCGCGGCGCGAGGCCGCGCGCCGGCGCATGCTGCTGCTGCGCGACGTGGTTCCGGTCGAGTTCGATCCGCATGGCGTGGATGCCGCGCATGCGGCCAAGGCGGCGATCCAGCATTTGTATAATTTGCAGCGTCTCGCCGAAGGCGATCGCGTCATCCTCACCCACGGCGACCACACCGGCCAGCACGGCGGCACCAACACGCTCAAATTGTTGGGCGTCGGAGCGGGCGGGGTGGCGGAAGGGTTGGGGGATTTGTAGGAGACAGTCATGAACAAGTTGTCCATCGTCGTCATTGCGGCAGTCTGCGCCAGCAATGCCATCGCCGCCGAAAACGTGCGCAAAATCCCGCCCGAGAATCTGGCGCGCTACTGGCTGCTCCAGTCCAAGTCGGCGACGTCGGCCAACGTGCCGTTCCGGGGCAAGAACCTCGATGCGCCGACCTGCGCGGCGGTGGCCTACACCATCGGCAACGACGGCCGCACGCGCGACGTGACGCTGGAAAAAATCGTCCCGGACGGCGACCTGGCCAAGGTGGCCGTGAACGTGGTCAACGAAATGCGCTTCGCGGCCACGCCGAGCAACGCCAGCCGCCTGCCGGTGCGCACCTATGTGGTGATGCCGTTCAACCTGCCCAGCGCGAACTCGACCAGCACCGCCGAACTTGCGAAGCGCGAGCAAGCTCTGGCTGCCTGCAAGCTCACGGGCTACGGGAACGACAACGACGTCGTGATCCCGGTGCGCTGACCGCGCCGGGCATCCAGGCTCGCACCGGATCGCGGCCCGGACTATAATCCGCGCCCCATTCGCCGGCGCAGGCTGCCGGCATCCGCGGAGTCAGCCATGAGCATCGAACAACTCGAATCCATCGCCCAGGCGATGGTCGCGCCCGGCAAGGGCATCATCGCGATCGACGAATCCACCAACACGATCGCCAAGCGTTTCGCCGCGGTGAATGTGCCCAATTCCGAGGAAAACCGCCGCGCCTACCGCGAAATGCTGCTGACCGCGCCGAAGCTGGGCGAGCACATTTCCGGCGCGATCCTGTACGACGAAACCCTGCGCCAGTCGACCAAGGCCGGCGTGCCGTTCACCAAGGTGATGATGGACAACGGCATCCTGCCGGGCATCAAGGTGGACAAGGGTCCGCAGGCGCTGGCCGGTTTCCCCGGCGAAGTCGTCACTGAAGGCCTGGATGGCCTGCGCGAACGCCTGAACGAATATGCGCGCCTCGGCGCCAAGTTCGCCAAGTGGCGCGCCGTCATCACGATTGGCGAGGATGCGCCGTCTGGCTCCTGCATCGAGGCGAACTGCCACGCGCTGGCGCGTTACGCCGCGCTATGCCAGGAAGCCGGCATCGTGCCGATGGTGGAACCCGAAGTGCTGATGGACGGCGACCACGACATCGAGGTTTGCTATGACGTGACCGAAGCGACGCTGCGTTCGCTGTTCGGTGCGCTGTACGAGCAGAATGTCATGCTCGAAGGCACCATCCTCAAGGCCAGCATGGTGATCTCGGGCAAGGGCTGCGCCGAGCAGGCGGACGTGGACGAAGTGGCCGAAGCGACCGTGCGTTGCCTCAAGGCCGCGGTGCCGGCGGCGATTCCGGGCATCGTGTTCCTGTCCGGCGGGCAGAGCGACGAACAGGCCACCGCGCACCTCAACGCGATGAACCAGATCGGCCCGCATGCCTGGCCGTTGTCGTTCTCCTATGGCCGCGCCATGCAGTCGGCGGCGTTGAAACTCTGGGCCAAGGACATGGCCAAGAACTTCGCCGAAGCGCAGAAGACCGTGTCGATGCGCGCGAAGGAAAATGGGCTTGCCGCGCTGGGGCAGTGGCAGAAAGCCGCCTGATCGAACCCACCCGATCGTCTCACGATGCCGGCCTCGCGCCGGCATCGTCGTTTTCGCGTCCTCAATCGACCTCGAACGATTGCAGCCGCACCGGCACGCTCGACAACACGCTGATCGTGCCGCACATGCCGCTGCACGTAGCGCCCGCGCCCGAGCCGGCGATCGTGCCGTGCAGGTCGCAGTGGTAGGTCACTGTGCCGGCGCTGGCGAACGTCACCGTTGCTACCCAGGCATTCGCGCTCGGCGCGCTGTTGCTGCCGCCGCTGCAATCGTTGGAACAATGAAACGCGGTCACGGAGGCGCCGTAGGTATCCACGTTGTGCACGCCGCCCGCGTTCGTGAATCGCACCGTGTCGTTGACATGAATCGTGAGCGTCGACGGATTGAACGCGAGCGCGGCCTGCCCGGATGAGTTCTGGCCCACGGCGACATCGAAGGTGGCGGCACCGCAATGCGCCGCGATCAGGATCGTAACCGCGGCGGATGCAAGCTGCACGACGCGCATGGCGCACTCCTCGCGAAAGCGTGGGTACACGATCCGCGAGCGGGGGTGGCCCGTCAATCCGACATTGGACAGGTGTCTTCAGTTTAACGCGGATTGCGCAAACGCCTTCCTGGCGGTCGCCACGAAATCCGCATCGAGGCCGTCCATCTTTTCCGTTCGCGCGGCGATGCGGCCCTGTGCATCGAGCAGGATCATGATCGAGGTATGGTTGAACTCGCCGTCGGGAAGGGCGCGGTACTGGATGTCGAGCACGGCCGCGAGCTGGCGCACGCTCGCCGCGTCCGTGTGCGCGAGCGTCCACGTCGCCGCGTCGAGCTTGCGCTGGCCGAAAACGGCTTTCAGGTGCGTGGGCACGTCGCGCTGCGCGTCGAAGCTGACCATCAGCACGGCCGGTTTGGCCTGGCCATCCGGCGCGATCGCCTTCTGCGTACGCTTGAGCGATTCGATGATAAGGGGACACATGTACTGGCACGAGGTGTAGAACATGCTCACGAGTTGCGGCTTGCCGGCGCGGTCGGCGAGATGGAACGCGCGGCCATCCTGATCGGCCAGCGCGACCGGCAGGCGATACACCGAATCGCCGGGCAATTCGGCGGCGCGGGTTGGCGCGATGCAGGCGAAAACGGCAAGAACGGCGAGAAGTCGTACGAGGATCATGGCGTGTTTCCCGATGCAGTGGGGCGTGCGCAGCGAAAGCCGAGATTGACCGTGGTGTCGGCAGCCTTGAGTGCGGACAGCATGGCCACGCGCATCAGCACGGCATAGTTGTCGCGGTCGCGCAGGTTGAGCGCGCCGGCGCCGCAGAACTTGAGCCGGTCCGGATCGTTCTGGTCGCGGCTGTCGCTGGCCACGAGCAGGGCGTTGAAATCGTCCACCCACTCCCAGACCAGACCGTGCAGGTCGCGGACACCGTAGAAATTCGACACGCCGCCCACGCGCGCGACCGCCGCGTTCGAGGGGCGCGAATACCAGTTGAGGATGCGCTCGCGCCAGGCCGGATCGCTGCGCGCGTCCGCGCGGGTGGCGTCCGCGGCGGCGGCGAATTCCCATTCGTTCCAACTCGGCAGGCGCGCGTTTTCGCTGGCGCAAAACGCCTGCGCGGCGAACCAGCTCACCTGCGTCACCGGCTGATCGGGCGAGGCGTCCGCGCCGAGCACGGTCGCCGATTGCCAGTGCGCGAGGTAGCGCGATTCGGCGAAAATCGACGCGACCTTGCCGCGCTGCCATTGCGGGTGCGTCTTCACGAAGGCGAGGAATTGCGCGTTCGTGACCGGCTCGCGTCGCAACGTGAATGGTGCAACGACGATGTCCGCGGTTTTCGTGTCGGCCGGCAACACGCTGGCGAAGCGTCCGCCGGGCAGCGATGCGTATTCCGCCGCCGGCAGCGAGCCGGCGGCGGACAATAGGGCGAGGGCCAGCAGGATACGCATGGCGTTCAATGCCCTGCTGCGGGCGCAGGGGCGGGTTCGGCGCGCGCCTTGGCGACTTCCGCGGCTTCGATGCGTCCGCCAGGATTGCCCCAGCTGTTGAGCACGAAGGTGAGGATGTTCGCGATCTCGTCGTCGTTGAGCTGGTTCATCGGCGGCATCACCGAGTTGTAGTCCTTGCCGTTGACCTTCACCGGTCCGGTCAGGCCGTGCAGCAGGATGCGGATCGGATGCTTGGGATCTGCTGCGATGAGGCTAGATTTCGCGAGCGGCGGGAACACGCCGGACAGGCCTTCGCCATTGGCCTGGTGGCAGACCGAACAGGTGCCGGTGAACAACTGCTTGCCGGCCTTGATCTGTTCTTCCTTGGTCAGCTTGCCGGCGGCGGCGGCCTTCGTCGCCTGCGTCACCGCGGCGAGGTTCGGCTCGGCGCGGTCGCCCAGATACACCGAATCGACTTCCTTGCCCGAGTACACCGTCTTGTTTTCCGGTCCGTCCACTTTCAGGATCGCCAGCGCGCCCTTGTTGAAGGCGCGGAAGATCGAATGATCGACCAACACGTAGCTGCCCGGCACTTCGGTGTGGAATTCCACCATCGCCGCGCCGCCGGACGGCACCAGCGTGGTCTGCACGTTGTGCTGCTCGACCGTACCGCCTTCCGGACGCACGGTGTCGAAAATCTCGCCGATCACGTGGAAACTGGACACCAGGTTCGGGCCGCCGTTGCCGACGAACAGGCGTACGGTCTCGCCGACTTTGGCGGTCAGCGCCTTGTCGCCGGTGAGCGCACCCTCGCGACCATTGAACAGCACGTAGGTAGGGTGCTCGTCGATGGCTTTTTCCATGTCGAACGGCTGATGGCCTTTCTCGCGGTATTTGCCGGTCGTGTAGAAATCGCCCTGCATCACGTAGTACTCGTGATCGACTGGAGCCAGGCCCTCGGGTGGTTCGATCAGGATCAGCCCGTACATGCCGTTGGCGATGTGCATGCCCACCGGCGCGGTCGCGCAGTGGTAGACATACAAGCCCTGGTTCAACGCCTTGAACGTGAAGCGCGATTCGTGCCCCGGCGCGGTGAAGCTCGACGCCGCGCCCCCGCCCGGCCCGGTGACGCCGTGCAGGTCGATGTTGTGGGGCATCTTGCTGTTCGGGCTGTTCTTCAGATGGAATTCCACCGTGTCGCCCTGGCGCACGCGGATGAAACTGCCCGGCACGGTGCCGCCGAAGGTCCAGAACGTGTAGGTCACGCCTTCGGAAATCGGCATTTCCTTTTCGATGACTTCGAGTTCCACGATCACCTTGGCCGGATAATTGCGCAGCGTGGGCGCGGGCACGTTCGGTGGGCTGGTCAGCACGGCGTGGATCGGATCGCCGCGCGGCGGGCCAAAGTCGCCGTAGATGTAGTTGCTTGGCGATGTGCCGGCATCGTCGGCGAGCGCCAAGCCAGCGCTGCCGAGCAGCACGGCCGCCATTCCGAAAGCGAACAGACGCGTTTTCATGTGCAAACCCCAGAGGAAATGGCCGGATGGCCGATGGCATCATCTAACAACGCCGTGCAATCTGGCGAATTGACTCGGATCAAGCACGCATGGACTTTATCGTGCGGCGCAACATCGTCTTGATCCAGGTCAACGCGCGAATGCCGCGCCTGGCGAGACTGGCGTCAACGCGGCGTTGCGCCGCATAAAGAGACGACCATGAACGCCAACCACCGTCCCGTTCTGCGCGTGCTTGCTGCCGCCATTTTGCTGGCCTTGCCTTGCGCCGCAGCAATCGCCCAATCAGCGCCGGGCGACACGGCACAGAGCAGCCCCATCATCGAGCTGCGCTATCGCTACGAATCCGTGGACGATGCCGCGTTCGCGCACGATGCGGACGCCAACACCGTGCGCCTGCGCCTGGGCTACCGCTGGGCATTCGCGCCGGGCTGGCGGCTGGTCGCCTCCGGCGACCGCGTGCAGGCCCTGGCCGGCGCGCACTACAACAGCACGGCGAACGGCAAGACCCAATACCCGACCGTGGCCGATCCGCAGTCCAGCGAATTCCACGAGGCTTACGTCGGCTATGCGGATGGCGGACTCGACGGTGCACTCGGCCGCCAGATCGTGGCGTGGGACAATCAGCGCTTCTTCGGCAATTCCGGCTGGCGCCAGAACGAGCAGACCTTCGATGCGCTCTCGCTGCGCTACGCCTTCGGCAGCGAAGGTCCGGTCGTGCGCTATGCGTACCTGGATCGCGTGCAGCGCGTGAACGGCAACGCCAATCCGAATCCGCTGCTGCGCGCCTGGGACTTGAACGGCAACCTGCTCAATCTCACCCAGGCCACCGCGCTGGGAAACTTCACCGGCTACGCTTACCTCGTCAAGAACGGCAGCGTCGCCACCGCGTCGACGAAAACGTTCGGCGCGCGCTGGAACGGCACGCACGCAAGCGGCGACTGGAAATTCGGCTGGACTCTGGAGTACGCGCATCAGAACGACTACGCCAACAATCCGGCGTCGCAGAGCGCCGATTACCGCCTGATCGAACCCACGCTCACCTGGCGCGGCGTCACGTTCAAGGCCGGCGACGAAATCATGGGCGGCAATGGCAAATACGGTTTCGCCACACCCTTTGCGACGCTGCACGCGTTCGACGGCTGGGCCGACCGTTTCCTCGCCACGCCGGTCGATGGCATCGACGACCGTTATCTCGGCGCGAACGGCACTATCGGCAAGGCGGCGTGGACAGTGGTTTGGCACGATTTCCACGCCGATCGTGGCGGGCGCGCCTACGGCACCGAAGCAGACGCCGTGCTGACCTATCCGCTGGCCGCGCACCTGGCCGGCTTGCTCAAGCTCGCCGACTATCGCAGCGATGGTTTCAGCACGGATGAGACGAAACTCTGGGCGAGCGTCGAATACAAGTTTTGAGCGCGTGCTTCAACTTGCGAAGTGCGCAAAGATTCCCCGTGGATCGTGCGCGATCGCGATGCTGACGATGAAGGCGAACACGGCGAGCGCGGCGACCAAGTACGCCGCGCGGTTTGCGCGCGAGCGCCCGCGCCGCAGCGCGAACACGCCGAGCACGATGTAGACCACCAGCAGCAGCACCTTGGCGGTGAGCCAGGATTGCACGAACGGATACTGGTGCAGGATCAGCGTCAGCAGCACCGCCGACGTGAGCAGGGCCGTGTCGATGAGGTAGGAAAGATACTTCAGCGCCGGGTGGTAGACGCGCACGGAGCCGGCCAGCATCATCATTCCGCGCAGCGTGAACAGGCTGCCGGAGAGGGCGACGCAGGCTATATGGACGAGTTTGATCTGCGGATAGAACGCGGCAAGCATCCGCGCATTATCCGGGAATCCCGTCCCGGCGTGGCGTGAGGTAGATCCACAGCGAGCGCAGTACCCACGGCGCGAACGCGAGCACCCAGCCGAACGCGGCGATCACAAGCCATAGCGCGCTGTTGTTCGCCAATTCCGCCCACAGGCGCACGAGCACGACGAGTTGCAGCAAGCCGAACGTGAGCCAGGGAATCGCGCCCATCTGCAACGGACGTCCGGAATGGCCGTGGGTGACGCGCGTGACCATCGCCACCAGCATCGAGGCGAAGAAGCCCACGGTCAGCGCATGCACGGGCGCGCGGCCGAGCGTGAACTCGCCGGACCAGCGGAAGACCAGGCTTTGCACGGCGAACAGCACGAACGCCGTGGGCAGCCACAGCAGCGCGATGTGCAGCGCGGCGAGCAATCCCGGACGCAGGCATTTCCACGGCTGCCAGCCGATCCAGTGATAGGCAAAGAACAGCCCCAGTGGCGCATCGACGAGAAACAGATATTCGTAGCGGTGCGCCAGGTCCAGCCCGAGATGAACCAGCAGTAGCGGCCACAGCACGGCCAGGCTCCACGCCGGTCGGAAAAGTTTGTAGCGCGGGCCGACGATATTGCTGCTGAAGAAGGGAATCATGCGATGCGCGACGGTGAAGAAGATCGGCAGCAGCAATCCGAACGTGCCGAGCTTGATGGCGAAGATCGCGCACTGCCACGGCGCGCCGAGGGTGAAGGCGAAGAAGCAGCCCAACCCAACGAATCCCGTGCACAAGGCGGCGAAACACGATATGGCGTGCCTATCCTTGCCGCGATTGCGCCACAACACGCCGCCAAGCGCGCGCAAGGCCATGAGCCAGCCGCCGAGCATGAGTGCGATCCCCGCGATCAGCAGTGGACGCAGGTTCAGCAGGCCGATATGCGAGAGCAGGTAGCCGCCGAAGATACCGACGAAGACCGGAATGTAGGCGCGTTTCGGCAACGCCGGCTGTCCCATCCAGCGCGGAAACACCGTGAGCAGGAAGCCGAAGATGAACATCGCCAGCATGCCGTACTGGGTGAACACCGCATGCGCCCATCCGCCGGGAACTGGCGCGGCGGGAAATGCGTGGCCGAAGTAGCCGGCGCCCAGGAAGCACGCCCACCACGCCATGGTGACCAGCAGCGCCGTGGCGCCGCCGAAGAACATCATGCGGTGCGGCGCGGCGGCGAGCAGGCGCGGCAGTTCGGCGAGCGAGGGAAAGCTGGCGGGAGCGACGGCCGCCGGACTCGGAGCGGTCGCCACCCCCACCTGCTGCCGTGACCGTGACGGGATGGATCCCTGTCCGATGCGCGTATCCATGAATCCACCTGCCTCGTGCCACGGTTCCTGACGCCAGCGCAGCATGCCCCAGCATGGTCGCCGCAACCTTGACCTGGGTCAGGTGCGTGCGGATTGTTTGACCGCAGTCAACGCGACGCGCGCGCCGGAGGCGCATCCTGACGACGATGGCAGGAGGTAGGCATGGCCGAATACATCCAGGCGTGGCAATGCATCGGTTGCGGCAAGATCGAGGCGCCGCAGCCGTGCATCGGCGTGTGCCGTGATCGCAAGGTGCTGTTCATCGGCAAGGACGAGCACGAGGTCGCGCTGACCGAAATCGCGCGCCTGCGCGAGCGACTGCAATCCACGGCATCGCGCCTGCGGCGCTTCGGCCTCGCCGCGCCGCGTGCGGGACAATGGGAGTCCGCCTACACCGCGCTGCGCGACGAAGCGCGGGCGCTGATTGCGGAATTGGATGCGGCGGTGGAAACGGGCTCCGGCGAGAGAGCCGGGTGATGCGGATCCGTGCGTCCGCCGGTCGATGTACGGTTTGCGGTGGCGCCGGCGTTTACCGATGTGGCTTTTCCGGATTGGAGACTTCATGAAACATTGCATTCGGCGTCACGCCGCCTTGTTCCCGTCGCTCGGCCTGTTCCTGGCGGTCACCGCCCATGCGAGCACCTACTGCGTGCACAACGGCGCAGAGCTGGGTTTTGCCCTGGCCGATGCCAGCGATGGCGGCATCGCCAACGCGCACGACAACACGATCTTGCTCGCCAACGGCACGTTCGCCACCGCCGGTGGCCCGTTCACGTTCAATTCGAGCAGCGGCTTTGCGCTGACGATCGAGGGCGGCTACGACAGCACCTGCACCACGCAGGACATGACGCCCGGCCTGAGCCAACTCGACGGCGGCGGCACCAGCCAGGTCATAAACTTCCAGACCAGTGGCAACATCAGCGTGCGCCACGTCACCGTTCAGCACGGCTCCAAGGGAGGGTCGGCCGGCGGCGGCGGGCAAATCGACTTGACCAACGCGGCCGCTGTCGCGGTGTTTGCAGACAACCAGGCGATCGACAACAGCAGCACATACGCCGCCGGCGGATTAACTGTGTTTGGCGTCGGTACGGTGAACATCGCCGCCAACCTGTTCGCGGGCAACAGCGCGCCGGCGGCCAGCGCGTTGTCGACGAGCATGGCTGCGGGATCCGTCATCTACCTGACCAACAATACGATCGCCGGCAATACCAACACGAGCGGCGGCAACATGATTACCGCGCTCGGCGGCACAAACGCGGGCGGTTATGCCAGCAACAACATCAGTTACGGCAACACCAACGGCTACGATTTCTACCTGTATTCGTTCCAGACCTTCGAATTCCACAACAACGATTACCACGCGCTCACTGGCGTGCCTACGAACGCCAGCGCCGGCAATATCGACCTGGATCCGAAATTCGTTGGTGCCGGCAACTATCGCCTCTCCGGCGCATCGCCGGTGCTGGCCGGGGGTTTGACGAATCCCGTCGGCGGACTGCCTGCCGCGGATTTGGACGGCCATGCATTCCCGAGCAGCGGCCGTGCGGACATGGGCGCATTTGAAGAAACGGTCTTCATCGACGGTTTCGACGGCCCGTAAAATCCGACCCCGGATCAACGGGGCGCCGTTTTCGCTTGCGCGTCAATCGCGCAAGATATGCCGCGCCAGTTTCTGCAGCGCCGGTTTGTCGACGAGTTCCAGTTCGCGGCCGACGACGTGGATCAGGTTCTGGTCCTGGAAACGGCGCAGCACGCGGCTGACGGTTTCGGCGGCCAGGCGCAGGTAGTTGGCGATGTCCGCACGCGGCATGACGAGGCGGTACGAATTTGGTGCGAAGCCGCGTGCGGCGTAGCGACCGGCCAGGTCGAGCAGGAAGGCGGCAAGGCGCTCGTCGGCGGTGTGATCGCCGGAGAAGCGGCTGGACTTGCCGATGTCCGCGCTGAGCAGGTCGAACAGGCGCTGCTGCACGTCGGGAATCTTCGCGGCGAGCGTGGACAGCGCGGGGAACGAGAAGCGGCAGACGAACACCGTGTCCAGCGCGACCGCGTCGCAGGGATATTTCGCCGGATGGATCGCGTCGAGCCCGATCATCTCGCCGGGCAGATGGAAGCCGAGCACCTGTTCGTGGCCCTCGTCGTCGATCTGGCGCGTCTTGACCATGCCCGCGCGCACCGCGTACAGCGCGCCGAAACGCTCGCCGTTGCGGAAGATGTGGTCGCCGGTGTGGAACGGGCCGACGTGTTCGACCAGCATGTGCAGATCGTTCAGCGCCGACTTGTTCAAACCCGCCGGCAGG
>JAICYA010000372.1 GCA_025934455.1 Rudaea sp. | reverse complement strand
CTGGCGCGCGAACACGCGCGCGACGTGCCGCTCGCGTTCAACCGCAAGGAGGCGAAACACCATGGCGAGGGTGGAACCCTCATCGGCGCGCCGCTGGCCGGGCGTGTACTGATTGTCGACGACGTGATCAGCGCCGGCACCGCCACGCGCGAATCCATCGCCCTGATCCGCGCCGCCGGCGCTACGCCAGCTGGCGTGGTGATCGCACTGGATCGCCAGGAACGCGGCCAGGGAACGCAATCGGCGGCGCAGGAAATCGCTGCGCAATTCGCCATACCGGTGATCGCCATCGCGCGGCTGGAGGAATTGCTCCTGCTCGCCGCCGAACGTCCCGAACTGGCCACGCACCACGCACGCCTGCAGGCTTACCGCGCCGAATACGGCGTGTGATGCCGGCGGGCCCGCGCCAGCCTATACTCGCTCCCAGGAGGATATCCCCATGCGCCGCATCGGATCACTGATCGCCCTTGGTCTGTTTTTGTTCGCCGCCACGACCGCGCTGGCCGCCGACAAATCACATGAACGCTATCGCTGGACGGATGCGCAGGGCGTCGTGCATTTCGACGACGTGCTGTCGGATGCGGCGATCCAGGCCGGCTACGACGTCGTCAGCGGCAGCGGCATGAAGATCCGGCATGTCGCGCCGCCAAGGACCGTCGAGCAGCAAAAAGCCTACGACCAGGCCCAGGCGCAGAAGAAAGCGGCCGACAACGCAGCGGCCGAGCGGGCACGCGACGATGCGCAGATGCTTGCCGCCTACCCGACCGAACACGACCTGAGCGAGGCGCACATCGCGCAACTGGCCATGCTCGACCAGTACATCCAGTCCACCCAGATCAGCTTGCAGAGCCAGGAAAAAAGCCTTACCGACATGCTCTCGCACGCGGCCGATCTGGAACGCGCCGGCAAGCCGATACCGGCGACGTTGAGCCAACAGATCGAGACATTGCGCGCGAACGTCGAAAAGCAGAAGGCCTACATCACGGGCAAGCAGCAGGAAAAAATCGACAGCGCGGCGAAATTCGAGACCGAATTGGCGCACTACCGCGAGGTTCGCGCGAAGACACGCGCGCAGCCGTAGGACCCGCCTAGAACGGCAGCTTCAGGTTCGCATCCAGCGCCCGCAGCTGCTTGCGGAACGTATCCTGGATTCGCGCCAGCGCGACATCGGTATCCGCATCGAAGCGCAGCACCAGCACCGGCGTCGTGTTCGAGGCGCGCACCAGACCCCAGCCGTCCGGCCAATCCGCGCGCACGCCGTCGATGGTGGTGACGCGCGCGCCTTCGAAGCTCGCCTTTTCCTTGAACTTCTCGACAAAGCGGTAGTGCTCGCCCTCGGCCATCGCGATCTTCAATTCCGGTGTGGACACACCCTTGGGCAGGCCGTCGAAAATCTCCTGCGGCGTGCGCCCTTCCGGATCGGCGGCCAGGATCTCCATCAGCCGTGCCGCGGCGTAAATGCCGTCATCGAACCCGTACCAGCGTTCGCGGAAGAAGAAATGCCCGCTCATTTCGCCGGCGAGTTCGGCCTCGGTTTCGCGCATCTTCGACTTGATCAGCGAATGCCCCGTCTTCCACATGATCGGGCTGCCGCCGGCCTGCAGGATCCACGGCTGCAATTTGCCGGTGCACTTGACGTCGTAGATGATCGTCGCGCCCGGATTGCGCGCGAGCACGTCGCGCGCGAACAGCATGAGCGTGCGGTCCGGGAAATCACCTCGCCGTTCGCAGTGACCACGCCGAGGCGGTCGCCGTCGCCGTCGAAAGCAAGGCCGACATCTGCCTGCATCTGCTTCACCGAGAGGATCAGGTCCTGCAGGTTGCGCGGATCGGACGGGTCCGGATGGTGGTTCGGGAAATTGCCGTCGACCTCGCAGTACAGCGATTGCACTTCGCAACCGATGCCTTCGAGTACCGTCGGCGCGACCGCGCCGGGTATGCCGTTGCCGCAGTCAATCACGACTTTCAGCTTGCGCTCGATCAGCACGTCGCCTGTGATGCGCTCGATGTAATCCGGCACGACGTCCATCGTCTGCAAACCGCCACTGCCGCTGGCAAGGCGGTTTTCGCTGATGCGCGCGTACAGGTCGACGATCGCTTGCTCGGCCAGGGTCTCGCCGCCGAGCACGATCTTGAAACCGTTGTAATCCGGCGGATTGTGGCTACCCGTGACCATCACGCCGGATCCGGTGTTGAGGTGATAGGTAGCAAAGTACAAGACCGGAGTCGGCACCGCGCCGATGTCGATCACGTCGACGCCGGCGGCCTGCAGGCCTTCGATCAGCGCCGCGGACAGTTCGGGCCCGGACAGGCGGCCGTCGCGGCCAACCAGGATTTCCTTCAAGCCGCGCTGCTGCGCTTCGCTGCCGATGGCGCGGCCGATCTGACGCGCCACGCCGGCGGTGAGCGTCTTGCCGAGCACGCCGCGGATGTCGTAGGCGCGAAAGATGCTGCGGTCGACGGGGACATCGGCAGGCGCTGCCTGTGCCGGTTTTGGCTTG
>JAICYA010000161.1 GCA_025934455.1 Rudaea sp. | reverse complement strand
GGGCCAGGTTTGCTTCATCGCTAACAGGCACGCCCTTCGCATCAACGTATGCGAAGCCGCGGCCGGCGCGGCGGCGCGTGATGCCGGGTTCGCCGTCGCTCACGCGGCGCAACTTGCGCGATGCCGATCGGCCAGTTGCTGGGGCGGCTCGATTCACGGAAGTCCTTGGCGCAGAGAAACCATTCCTACTCACGGGCGGTCCGGATCGGCGAATACGGACCCCGTCATTCCATGGCGGTGCGCGTGAGTTCGATCTGCGTTTCGAGAATCCGCTCGATGCAGGCGTCGATGCGCCGCCGGGAACGGCCACCGTGCTTGTTCGCCAGTTCCTGTCGAATCACCCGGATCGCCGCCGCGCTCTGGCGTGCCTTGCGGGTGAAAACTTCGCGCTGCGCCGTTCGCCTCGCTACCAGCGCAGCAGCGGCGTTGTAGCGAAGTTCCTCGTCCATTACCTCGATCATATCCAGGAGATTGGTGCGATCCATGGCAATGCTCCTTTCCTCGCTCCCGTCGAGCGGCTGCAGCATAGGCAGCCGCGCATTCAGGTGCCGTCAAATTCCGATGCGGCAACGTTCACCTCGCATGCATGCCGGGTTGCTACGATGCCGGCATGGCAGGACGCCATACGCCGAAACGTTCACCGGAAGGGCTTGCGGCCTACCGGCGCAAGCGGCACTTCGAACGCACGCCGGAGCTGGCCGTCACGCCGCGCGCGCGCCATTCGGGCGCCCCGGTCGGCCGTCGGTTTGTCATCCACCTGCACCACGCCCGCCGCCGTCACTTCGACCTGCGCTTGCAGGTGGGTGGCGTGTTGCACAGTTGGGCGGTGCCAAAGGGGCCGTCGCGTGACCCGTCGATCAAGCATCTCGCGGTGGAAGTGGAAGACCATCCGTTGAGTTACGGTTCGTTCGAGGGCACGATTCCGGAAGGCCACTACGGTGCCGGCACCGTGGCGATCTGGGACGAAGGCACCTGGAGCACCGAAGGTTCCGCCGCGCAGCAGATCGACAAGGGTCATTTGCGTTTCGAATTGCACGGCTCGCGCCTGCGCGGCCATTGGTCGCTGGTGCGCACGCGCATGCAAGCTGGCAAGCCGCAGTGGCTGCTGATCAAGGGCGACGACGAATTCGTGGTGGCCGATGACGTGGCCGACGACACGACGCTGTCCCAGTGGAAAGCGGAACACGCCATCGAGCCTGCTGCGCGCGCGACACGCCGTTCGCGCGCCGCGAAAGCCGCGCCGTCGCTGCCGGCACCTGATGCATTCGAATTCGAACTCGCGCGCCTGCACCAGCACGTGCCGCAAGGCGAGAACTGGCTGCACGAAGTGAAATACGACGGCTACCGGATGCTGGCGTGGCGGCGCGGACCCGAATTGCACTTGCTGTCGCGCAACCGGCTCGACTGGACCGAAAAACTACCCGCGATCGCGGAGGCGATTCTTGCGCAGGATTGCCGCAACTGCGTGCTCGATGGCGAGCTGGTGGTATTCGACGAGCAGGGCCGCAGCCGCTTCGACCTGCTGCAGAAGGAGTTCAACTGCGCGCAGTCGCAGGCGATGCGCTACGCCGTGTTCGACCTGCTTGTGCTGAACGGCGATGACCTGCGCGACGCGCCGTTGCTGGAACGCAAGGCCGCCCTGTCGCGCCTGCTGGAATACGCCCCAGCCCATCCGTCGACGAGCCCGCTGGTGGTCTCGGGCTTTCTTCGCGGCAACGGCGCGCTCGCCTACCAGCGCGCCTGCGAAGCGGGACTCGAGGGCGTGATGAGCAAAGCGGTCAACTCGCCGTATCGCGGCGGACGCGGCGCTGCGTGGCGCAAGCTGAAATGCATCGACTCGGATGAATTCGTGATCGTCGGCTACACGCCCGGAAGGGGTTCGCGCGGCGCGCTGGGCGCATTGCTTCTGGCCGAACCGCGCGGCAAGCAATGGCGGTACGTCGGCCGTGTCGGCACCGGCATGGACAGAGCGATGCTGGAGCGCCTGCACGATCAACTCAAGCCGGCGAAGCACAAGCCGAAATTGATCGACGCGCCCAACATGAAGCAACTGCGCGGCGCGCGGCCGCTGTGGGTGCAGCCCGACACCGTGGTGGAAATCGAATTTCGCGGGCGTACCGGCGATGATTTCCTCCGCCAGGCCAGCTTCAAGGGCGTGCGATCCGACAAGTCACCCGCGGATCTTCGCGACAACGATCGCGCCCTGGAGACCACTTCCGTGCCAGCCAAAGCCACCCCCAAGATCGCAGCGCGCAAGCGCGCGAAAAGCGAACCTGAAATCAAGCTAACGCACCCCGATCGCGTGTTGATCGACAAGCCGCGCGTCACCAAGCAAGCGCTCGCCGAATTCTACGCAAGCATCGCGGAACACCTGCTACCCGGTGTGGTGGGGCGACCGCTGTCGCTGGTTCGCTGCCCCGATGGCGCCGGCAAGGAATGCTTCTTCCAGAAACATCCCATGACCAGCATGCCGGAAACCATCGGCGTCGGCGACGCGCGCAAGACCGACGGCAAACAGCAGCAGTACATGTACGTCAACGACATCGAAGGCGTGATGGGTCTGGTGCAGATGAATGTCATCGAGATCCATCCGTGGGGTTCGACCATCGTCGACCTGGAACATCCCGACCAGCTGGTGTTCGATCTTGACCCTGATACGGGCGTGGCGTGGCCGCGTGTGCGCGACGCCGCGCACGTTGTACGCGAACGGCTCCAGGCGGTTGGGCTCGAAAGCTTCCTGCGCACCACCGGAGGCAAGGGCGTGCACGTCGTGGTGCCACTGAATCCGAGGCCGGATTGGGAGACGGCCAAGGCTTTCGCGCACGCACTGGCGCGCACGCTCGAGCAGGAATCGCCGAAGGACTTCGTGTCGGTGGCGACGAAGAATCGCCGCAAGGGCCGCATCTTCGTGGATTATCTGCGCAACGCGCGCGGTTCCACCGCGGTGGCGTCGTACTGCGTGCGTGCGCGTCCGGGCGCCGGCGTCGCCACTCCGCTGCGGTGGGAAGAATTGTCGCGGCTGAAATCGGCCGCCCAATACACCTTCGCGAACCTGGCACGGCGATTGAAGACGCTGAAACAGGATCCATGGCGGGGCTTCAACGAAATTCGTCAGGCGTTGCCGCAGCGGTAACGGACAACGGCATCCTGTTGCCGCCATCCCGGCGAAGGCCGGGGTCAATTTCAGGTTTGGCTGCGGAAGGCAAGAGCAGAATGGATTCCCGCCTTCGCGGGAAGGATGAAATTGGAAGTGACCTGCGCGACACTAGGAGAACGATCATGGCCGCAAGACCCATCTGGAGCGGCACCATCACCTTCTGTCTGCTGAACATCCCGGTGCAGCTGATGCCCGGCGAGCGGCATGTCGACCTGCACTTCCGCATGCTGGATTCGCGCAACAACGCGCGCATCCGCTATGAACGCGTCAACGAGGAAACCGGCGACGAAGTGCCCTGGAAGGAAGTGGTGAAGGCCTTCGAGTACGACAACGGCAATTACGTGGTGCTCGAAAAGGAGGATTTCGAGAAAGCCGCGCCGGAATCCACCGAATCGGTGGACATCGAAGCTTTCATCGATGCAGGCGACATCGGTCCCGAATATTTCGAGAGGCCCTACTACCTCGTGCCGGCGAAGAAGGCGGAAAAGGGCTACGTGCTGCTGCGCGAAACATTGAAGCGACTGAAGACCGCCGGCCTCGCGCGGGTGGTGATCCGCACCCGCGAATACCTTGCGCTGGTGTTGCCGCGCGACGATGCGCTGCTGCTGCTGTTGCTGCGTTATCCGCAGGAAGTCGTGGCGGGCGACGAATACGCGCTTCCCGACAAGAAAATTTCCGTCTATCGCGTCAGCCAGAAGGAACTGGACATGGCCGAGACGCTGGTGAAGTCGATGGTCGGCAAGTGGAACCCAGACGAATACCACGACGATTTCCGCGAGCGACTGACGAAGGTGATCGAGGCGCGTATCAAGGCGAAGGGCGGAGTGCGCGCCCCCGCGGCGGAAGAAGCCGCGATGCCGAAGAACGCGTCCACCAACGTGGTGGATTTCATGTCGCTGCTGCAGAAAAGCATCAAAGACAACAAGCGTACGCCCGCGAAGAAGTCCGGCTCCGCTGCAAAGAAAGCCGGCCATCGCACCACCGCGCGACGCAAGTCCAGCACGCGCAAGAAGGCGGCGAAGCGTTCGTGAACCTGGTATCCGGGGCGGTTTCGCTACCCCGAGCAGCCCGGATGAAATGAAACGGAATCCGGGAAACATTCAGTAAGGAAGCCCCTGATTGCGCTGCGCCCGATCCGGGCTACTTGCTTGCCTGGTCGCCTGCTCCGATGCCACCGCCGTCGCGGCGTCGCACGGATAGCTGCGCGCACCGATCAGCTAACACCGCGGCCGCTGCGGCCAGCATGGTCGCCATCCCCGCGAAGGTCGTGTCGAGATTGCCGCCGCCATCCCCGCCCGATGCGCCGCCGGCTGATCCGAAGATCAATCCGCCGCGGCCTGTCAGCAGTGCCGACAGCCATCCGAACAGCGGCGGAGAAACCGCCTGCGCCAGATACACGATGGTCGAGCGCACGCCTCCGGCGCGTCCCCACAAACGCGAGTGCATCACGTCTAGCCGCGCGGCATCCACCGGTGGAAACGCGCCCCCAGGCCGCCCGCCGCAACGAACATGAATGGTGCGGCCGTCGCGAGATTGGGCAGCAGCACCGCGGGAATCAGCGCAACCACCGCCAGGAGATACGCCCAGGCACCCACCTGCATGCGCGCGGCGATGCGGCCCTTCGCCACCAGCCGGTCGGCCAGCAGGCCCGTCACCAGCACGCCCGCGATCGCCCCGAGTCCGATTGCCACCACGAACGTGCTGGACACCGTCTGCGCCAGATGGAAGTGCGAGTGGATGAACACCACCACGAATGTGCGTAGTCCGGTAAAGTAGAAATAGCCGAGCGCGGACGCGATGATCAGCATCCGGTAGGTCCGCAGCGACAACACGTACTTCACCGCCGGCCAGATCTTCATCCGCGCGGGATCCCGCGGCCGCCGCGACGCGGTTCCGGAAATTTGCACACGATGAAGTACGCGAGCACGACGCCAAGCACCGCCAGCACCACGAACGGCGCGCGCCACGAGAGTGCCGCGATGTTGCCGGATACCAGGAAACCGATCGCGACGCCGAGCGCGAGCCGAGCCGCGAACAACATCCGGTACGACGTTGCTGCACCGCACCAGACCATAGCCAGCGACCACAGTGCGATGCCGGTCACTAGAGGTTGCGGCGGTTGCAGCGGTCGACCAGGATGCCGAACGGCAGCGTCAGCAGCGCGCTAGACGCGACCGTCACCGCGACCAGCAGCCCGACTTCGAGGTCGTTGATGTGCAACGCCTGCTTCAACTGGCCCGCAACCGCGCCGAGCGTCGCCTTGTCGGCCGAATCCAGCGCGAGGAT
>JAICYA010000467.1 GCA_025934455.1 Rudaea sp. | reverse complement strand
GGGGAGTTCCGGCGTGGATGGTTTCCACAACACGAAATCGGCTGGATTCTTCTTGTACGGCGCCACTTCCACGCGCGCGCCGGCGATCATGTCGTCCACCGAGCGCCGCGAAAGCTGTCCGTACTGCGGATACGAGCTGACATCGAACAGCACGTGACCTTCCGCAGCATAGGCGTGGCCGTCCGCCATCAGGCGTTCGCACATCGCAATGATCTCTTCGATGTGCGCGGTCGCATGCGGCTCGACGTCCGGCGCATCGGCGCCGAGTTTCGCCATGTCCTCGCGAAAAGCGGCGGCGTAACGGTCGGTGATCGTGGTGATCGGCGTGCCGGCCGCGAGCGCCGCAGCATTGATCTTGTCATCCACATCAGTGATGTTCCGCGCGTACACCACGCGTGGGTAATGCCGGCGCAGCAATCGCGCCAGCAGCCCGAACAGCACGTACGGGCGCGCGTTGCCGATATGCACGTAGTGGTACACGGTCGGCCCGCACACGTACATCGTCACCCGTTCAGGATCGAGTGGGGTGAACGCTTCGGTGCGGCGGGTCAGGCTGTTGTGCAGGCGGATCGGCATTGGTTCAGGCGCAATCGGCGGTCGGCCGGACATTTTAGCCGGGAAAAGCGCGCTCCTTCGGCGCGGATTCAGCCGTGCTTTGATGGAATGACGTCCGAACGAAGGGTGCCGGCAAAGTGCCCGCGCAACGAGGCTCCGCCATGACGATTTGCAACATGCCGCTCTACAGCCGGATGATGGCCGCCGCGCTGCTCGCCTTTGCAGGCCTGGCGCAGGCGCAGGGTTACCCACAGGCACCGGACGACAACGCGCATTTCGGTTGGGCGGACGTGCTGCGCGTAGATCCCATTTACGACGTCGCGCAGGCAGGGCCGCCGCGGCAAGAGTGCTACGACCAGCAGGTCACGCGGTCGGATGACAGCCATGTGGGAGGCACCGTATTGGGCGCGATTGTCGGCGGCGCGCTCGGCAACCAGGTTGGTCACGGCCGAGGTCGCACTGCCGCAACCATCGGCGGCGCAGTCGCCGGCGGTGCGATCGGGAACGACATTTCCCGTGCCAACGATCGCGATTACACCGACACCGAAACGCATTGCCGCACCGTCAGCGATTATCCGCCACAGCGGCGGATCGCCGCTTACGATGTGGAATATCGCTATCGCGGCGAGGTGTATGTGTCGCGACTGGGTTACGATCCGGGCGAGCGTCTGAGGGTCCGCGTGAGCGTCACACCTGCAGAATAGTGTTGCGCCGCTACCAAGCCGCTGGCATCATCCGCGCCCCATGAACGACTTTCGCTTCAACGCCTTCGTCCTGACCAGCGCCCGCATGGCCGCCGGCATGACTTCGCGCGCGCGCCGACCGGAACCATTCCACCCGGCCGGATAGTCGTCGCGCACGTTTTTGCTTTCGACAAACCCGGCCTCGCGCCGGGTTTTTTGTTGCCCGGCCGTTTCCCCCCTCACTGGAACGACCGATGACGCTCCGCCATTTCATCAGCACGCAGGATTTCAGCCGCGCCGAGCTCGACGCGCTGCTGGAGCAGGCTGCCGTTTTCAAGCGCAGCAAGCTGGGCGACCAGCTCGCCGGCAAGTCCATCGCGCTGTTGTTCTTCAATCCCTCGCTGCGCACGCGCACCAGTTTCGAACTGGGCGCGCACCAGCTCGGCGG
>JAICYA010000219.1 GCA_025934455.1 Rudaea sp. | reverse complement strand
TGCCGAGCGCGCCGGACTGGTGGAGAAGCTCGCGCGCTTTCTCGGCCCGCTGTTCGCGCGCCTGATGCCGGAAGTGCCGCGCGGACATCCGGCGATCGGACTCATCACGCTCAACTTCGCCGCGAACATGCTCGGCATGGACAACGCGGCCACGCCGATTGGTTTGCGCGCGATGCGCGAACTGCAAACGCTCAATCCCAGCGCGGACACGGCGAGCAATGCGCAGATCCTGTTCCTGGTGCTGCATTCCTCCTCGCTCGTGCTGCTGCCGGTGACGATCTTCATGTACCGCGTGCAGCAGGGCGCGCACGACCCCACGCTCGTTTTTTTGCCCATCCTGCTCGCGACCTGCGCGTCGGCGCTGGCGGGCCTGCTCAGCGTCTCCTTCGTGCAGAAATTGAAATTATGGAATCCGGTCGTGTTCGCCTATCTGGGCGGATTCGCGGTGTTGTTCGCCGGTTTCGTCGCACTGTTGGCATCGATGACGCCGGTCGCGCTCGCGGCGTTCTCGTCCCTGCTGGGGAACCTCGCGATGCTCGGCATCATCGTGCTGTTCCTGATCGCTGGCGCTGTTCGGCGCGTGCCGTTGTACGAATGCTTCGTGGACGGGGCGAAGCAGGGTTTCGACGTGGCGAAGGATATCCTGCCCTATCTCGTCGCCATGCTGTGCGCGATCGGCGTGTTGCGCGCCTCGGGTGCGCTGGATTTCCTGCTCGGCGGCATCCGCTGGCTGGCCGAATCCGCGCATCTGGACACGCGTTTCGTCGATGCATTGCCGACCGCGTTGGTCAAGCCATTCTCGGGTTCTGCCGCGCGCGCCATGCTGATCGAAACGATGCAGGCCAAGGGCGTCGACAGCTTCCCCGCGCTTGCCGCCGCGACCGTGCAGGGCAGCACCGAAACCACGTTCTATGTGATTGCCGTCTACTACGGCGCCGTCGGCATCCGCCGCATCCGCCACACCCTCGGCTGCGCGCTGATTGCCGATGTGACTGGGATCATCGCGTCGATAGCGGTGTGCTATTGGTTCTTCGGCTGAGAGGTTTCTAAGCCCGCATCGTTCCGAGTAAGCGGCCCGGCAGCGAACGAATTCGATTGAGCAGGGCCGCGGGCAGGCGCAGCGCGGACGTCGAGCTTTCGGCGTTCGGCGCGGCGGCGATATAACGGCGTGCAGCCTGCGGATTCTGTTTCAGTTGCCAGTAACGGCCGATGGCCGAATCCACGCTTAACCGGCAGGTCCCCATGCGCACGGGCTTGATCAACATGCGGTAGACTTGGCCTTCGTTGATCAGCTCGATGGCCGTGGACGCATTCGCGCGCTCGGTCACCACGACGGTGGCGATGTGCGGATGGTGCAGCTTCAGCGCCTTGAGCAGGGCAGTCAGATCGCTGCGCCCGGCTTCGGTTTCGGAGATCACCACGCCGGTTTCGTTCTGTTCCATGATTTGCAGCGCGCGTTCGGCGTTGTTGGCGAAATTCACCTTGTAATACGGTTGCAGGATTTCGCGCAGGCGCTGCTGCACGGCGGTGTCGTCCTCGATCACGAGCACGCCAACCTGGGTGCGCGCGCGGTCGTGTTCGGCGGCCGGCAGCACGTCACGGGCAATCACGGGAGCTTCGCGCGCGATCTGACCGGCGCTGGCGACGAGGTCGCGCAACTCGGTGTTGTTCCACGGCTTGTTGACGAAGCGGAAGACTTCGCCTTCGTTGACCGAGCCGAGCACGGCCTTCAGATCGGAATAGCCGGTGAGCAGGATGCGCAGCGCGCGTGGATGCGTTTCCTTGATTTCGCGCAGCACGTCCACGCCGACTTTTTCCGGCATGCGCTGGTCGCAGATGACCACGTCCACGTCATGCTGTTTCGCGAGTATCGCGGCTTCGAGCGGATTCGTGGTCGAAAACGCCGTGTGTTCTCGCAGCAGCGCCTTGAGCGCGCGCAGGATGCGCGACTCGTCGTCGATCATCAGGATGCGCAGGGCGGTGGCGGGAGCGTCGGTCATAGGGATCAGGCAGCTTCGGCCGCAGCCGTGCCGCTGCCGTTCATCGGCAGGCTAACCGTGAACGTGGTGCCTTTCCTTGGCGTCGTTCGCACTTTGATAGTGCCGCCGTGGCCCTTGACGATCTTGTGCACGATGGAAAGTCCCAGTCCGGTGCCTTCGCCCACGGGCTTGGTGGTGAAGAACGGGTCGAAGATCTTCGGCAGCACGTCGTCGGGTATGCCGACGCCGGTGTCGGTGAAATCGACCTGCACCTGGCCGCCGTCGGCCTTGCTGACTATCGTCAGCGTGCCGTCGCCATCGATCGCCTGCGCCGCGTTCGTGATCAAATTCAGGAACACCTGGTTCATCTGCGACGGCATGCAGCGCACCTTGGGCAGCGGCTGCAGGTGTTTGACCACTTTGACGCGGTCACGCAACTGGTGCTGGGCGATCATCAACGCGCTTTCGATGCCTTCGTTGAGGTCCATCGAATCCATGCCGTCGCGATCCACGCGTGAGAAGCCTTTCAGGTTGAGCACCAGCGAGGACAGTTGTGCAAGGCCTTCGCCGGCGTCGCCGAGCAGTTCCTTGGCGTCCTTGAGCAATGGGCTTTTCTCCACCGCCGCGCGCGCTTCAAACAATTTGCGCCGCGCTTCCTCGACGTGCTTGACCAGCTTGTCGAGGCTGGCCTTGTCGGCATTGAAGATGAGATCGACCGGTTGCAGGCAAATCTGCACGGCCGCGTCGTACTGCTTGACCAGCTTGCGGTAGTCGTCGAGCAGGTCGCCGACCACTTCGACATTGCTCTTGACGAAACCGAGCGGGGTGTTGATCTCGTGCGCCACGCCCGCGACCATCTGGCCGAGCGAGGCGAGCTTGGTCGTGTGGATGACCTGCGACTGGCTGGCCTGCAGGCGCTTGAGTTCCTCTTCGGACTCGGTTTGGCCGGCGCGCAGCGCCAGATTCTGCCGGCGCAGGCGCAGCATCTCGAAGCCCAGCCAGGCACAGGCGGCGAGCAGGACGAGTACTACGATGAGCAGCATGACGGCTTCCTCGTTCAGCGGCCGAAGTATACACAGTCCGCCGTTGTGCAATACCGAATGGATAGCTGAACCGTGCACAACGTCACGCTGGCCGAATCATGCCGCGTCAACCGGCGCGATGGCGACGCGTTGCAGATCGTCAACCAGCCAGACGCTGGGCAAACCCAACCATGGAGACGACGATGCAACGTACCCTTATCGCCCTGGCCCTGAGTGCGGTGTTTTCGGTCAGCGCCTTCGCCCAGAACGCCGCCAGTGAAACCCAGCGCGACACCAACCAGCAGAACCGCGTCGAACAGGGCCTGAAATCGGGCCAGCTCACGACCAGGGAAGCCGGTGCTCTCGAGCGCGACGAACAGCGCATCGACCGCACCCAGGCGCGCGACATGAAGGACGGTACGCTCACGACGCAGGAAAAGACGCAGATCCAGCGCGAGCAGAACCAGGCCAGCCGGCAGGTGTACCAGGACAAGCACAATGCGACGACCGGCAATCCGGATTCCAAATCGTCCCAGCGCATGCAGGCCGACGTGCAGCGCAACGCGAACCAGCAGGCGCGCATCAACCAGGGCATCCGCTCGGGCCAGTTGAGCAGCCACGAGGCCGGCGCGCTGGAACGCGGCCAAGCACATGTGGACCGTTCCGAAGCCAATGCCGCCCGCAACGGCCGCGTCGGTCCCCGCGAGCAGGCGCGCACGCAAGGCAAGGAAAATCACCAGAGCGACCGCGTCTATCGCAAGAAGCACGACGAAATCACGCGCGGCGGCTAGGTCCCGCCCCGCAGCGGTCCGACCGGACGGGCGCCATGGCGCCCGTTTTTTTCGTCCGGCCGCGGTTCGGATTATCATGGGGATTCCCCCGCCTCGCCGGCGACGGGGTTTCCGCAGGGAGGACGCATGGCCGAACTCAAGCAAGCCAAGGTGCCGGACATCGGCAATTACACCAACATCCCGGTGATCGAGGTGCTGGTCAAGGTTGGCGACACGGTGGGCAAGGATCAGGGCCTGGTCACGCTCGAATCCGACAAGGCCACGATGGAAGTGCCGGCGCCGTTCGCCGGCGTGGTGAAAGAACTCAAGGTCAAGCTCGGCGACGAGGTTTCCGAAGGCTCGGTGGTGGCCGTGATCGAGGCGAGCGAAGCGGTTGCGGCCAAGCCTGAAGCACCACGTGCTTCACCTCTCCCGCCGGCGGGAGAGGTCGC
>JAICYA010000290.1 GCA_025934455.1 Rudaea sp. | reverse complement strand
GCTGCAATCGCGCCACCGCCCGATCCCGCACTCGCCGCCGCGCTCGAACGCGCGCAGGCGCAGGTCAACCGCGTCGTCCTCGGCAAGGCCGCGCCAGTGCGCCTCGCCTTCGCCTGCATCCTGGCCGGCGGGCACCTTCTGATCGAGGACCTGCCCGGCGTCGGCAAGACCACGCTGGCACATGCGCTGGCCGCGACCCTGGACCTTTCCTTCCAGCGCATCCAGTTCACGTCCGACATGCTGCCCGCCGACATTATCGGCGTGAGCGTGTACGAGCGCGAGAGCGGCGCTTTCAAGTTCCATCCCGGACCGCTGTTCGCCCAACTCGTGCTGGCCGACGAGATCAACCGC
This sequence comes from Rudaea sp., assembly GCA_025934455.1. The sequence goes on along the minus strand of JAICYA010000290.1, from coordinate 2,958 downwards.
GCGACGCCGAAAACGCAAAGCGCCCTGCTCGAGGCGATGGCCGAACAGCAGATCACGGTTGACGGTGCCACACGCAAGTTGCCGGATCCTTTCTTCGTCGTCGCCACACAGAATCCGGTGGAACTGGCCGGGACTTATCCACTGCCGGATTCGCAGCTCGACCGCTTCATGCTGCGCATTGGCCTGGATTACCCGGATCCCGCCGCCGAACGCGCCCTGCTCGCGTCCAGCGACCGCCGCGAACTGCTCGCGCAATTGACGCCGTGCCTGTCCACCGCACAACTCGTGCAACTGCGCGGCGCCGTGGCGTCGGTGCTGGCAAGTCCGGCGTTGATCGACTACGTGCAGGCCCTGCTCGCCGCCAGCCGCAGCCATGCCGAGATTCGTGTGGGATTGTCGCCGCGCGCGGGCCTGGCGCTGCTCAACGCCGCACGCGCGCATGCCCTGCTCGAAGGCCGCGGCTATTGCGTGCCAGAAGACGTGCAGGCCGTGTTCCCCGGCGTGGCCGCGCACCGGCTGATTCCATCGGCATCCAGCAACAGCGGCCGCGATCGGCTGGCGGCGATCCTGCTGGAAAAAACGCCGGTGCGATAAACGCATTCGTGAACGCGAGCGCCGCCACCGCTTCGCTCAAGGCCCGGATGTTCGAATACGCCGAACGCCGCCTGCCGGCGCTGACCCGGCTCAAGCGCGTCGAGCCGCTGCCGATCCGGCTCGACCGCCACCGCATCTACGTGCTGCCCACGCGCTTCGGCCTGATGCTGTCGGCGCTGCTGCTGGTCATGCTGCTCGGCGCGCTGAACTACAACAACAATCCGGCACTGCTGCTGACCTGCCTGTTCGCCGCGGCCGCCTACCAGAGCGTATTCGCCGCCTTCGCCACGCTGAACCGCCTCGAAGTCGCTGCCGTGCGCGCCGAGCCCGGCCATGCCGGCGGCGACCTGGAATATTTTATACATTTCCACATTGCGGCGCGACCACGGCGCAGCCTGCGCCTGCGCACGGCAGGCACGGAAATCGCTTTCGATCTCGACACCGACGGCGCCGTCGCACTGCGCAGTCCCGCATCACGGCGCGGCTGGCTGCGTCCGGGCCGGCTGCGCCTGTGCAGTCAATATCCGTTCGGACTGTTCGAGGTCTGGAGCTGGATCAATCCCGAATTCGCCGCGCTCGTGTATCCGCGCCTGGAGGCCAATCCACCGCCATTGCCGCGGCAGGGCGCGCAGGCGCAACGCGAAGTCGAGCGCAGCGGCGGCGACGAGCTGGCCGCGCTGCGTATCTACCAGACCGGCGATCCGCCGCGCAATATCGCCTGGAAGGCCAGCGCGCGCCGCGACGAGCTGCTGGTCAAGGAATTCGAGTCGCCCCGCGGCCACGAAGTCGTGCTCGACTACGCGAGCTTGCGTGGACTCGCGCACGAGGATCGCCTCTCGCGCCTCGCCACCTGGGTGTGCATGGCCGAATCGCAACGCACGGCGTATGCGCTGAGCCTGCCGCAGGCGCGTATCGATGCTGGACTCGGTCCCGAACATCGCCACGCCTGCCTGCGCACACTCGCGCTCGCCCCGGGAGCCGTGCCTTGAAATCCGCGCCGCCGCTGACCGAGCAGCAATTCCGTCTCACCGCAGCCGCCGTGTTCGTTGCCGTGTTGCCGCACCTGTTGCGCCTGCCGTGGCTGATTTCACTGCCGTTGCTCGTCCTGTTCGCGCTGCGCTGGCTGCAACACCGGCGCGGACGTGCGCGCCTGCCGGCATGGATCAAGCTGCCGCTGGTGCTGCTGTTCCCGATCCTGATCGTGTTCCACTACGGCAACCTGTTCGGACGCGAACCCGGCAGTGCGCTGGCCTGCGCCATGCTCACGTTGAAATTGATGGAAACCGAGAATCGCCGCGACGCGCGCGCGGCGATCTGTTTTTCCGCCTTTGTGCTGATGAGCGCGCTGCTGTTCGACAACGGCTTGTGGATTACCGTGTTGCTGTGCGCGGCGCTCGTCGTCCTGCTCGCCGCGCTGCGCGCGCTCGAATCCCTGCACACCGCATTGCTGCCGGACCTGCGCTCCGGCGCGCTCGCCCTCGCCGGCGCGCTGCCGCTGGCCGTGTGCGTGTTCGTGTTCTTCCCGCGCCTGGGCTCGCCGCTGTGGGGCGCACCGAACGACACGACTGCGCGCACAGGCCTCGGCGACCGCATGGCGCCCGGCACCATGCAGGAACTGCTGATCGACGACAGTCCGGCGTTCCGCGTCGTGTTCGACGGCACTCCGCCGCCACGCGACAAGCTCTATTGGCGCGGCCCGGTGCTTTGGCAATTCGACGGCAGCGCCTGGACACGGCCCGAGTGGCTGGCCAGTGCGCCCGGTGATGGAGAAGTGCGCGTGCGCGGCGCGCGCGTGGGCTACGAAGTCACGCTGGAACCGAGCGAGCGCCACTGGCTGCTTGCGCTCGACGTGCCATTGCTTGCACCCGATGGCGCCGTGCGTGGCGCCGACATGAGCCTGGTCAGTCGCACGCGCGTGGACGATCCGACGCGCTACCGCATGGTTTCCGCACCGGACTATGTGCTCGAACCCGCGCTCGATCCGTTGCACCGCCGCCTCGCCCTGCAATTGCCGCGCGGATACGATCCGCAGGCACGCGCGCTGGCACAACGCTGGCACGATCAATTCCACGGCAACGCCAATCTCGTCATCCGTTCCGCGCTCGATCTGTTCCACAACGAATTCTCGTACACCTTGAATGCGCCCCTGCTCGGTCGCGATTCGGTGGACGACTTCCTGTTCGATACCAAGCGCGGCTTCTGCGAACATTTCGCCTCGTCGTTCACGTTCCTGATGCGCGCCGCCGGCGTCCCGGCGCGTGTGGTCACCGGATACCAGGGCGGATACTTCAACAAGCTCGGCAACTACTGGGTGGTGCGCCAGTCGGATGCGCACGCCTGGTCCGAAGTCTGGCTGGAAGGCCG
>JAICYA010000213.1 GCA_025934455.1 Rudaea sp. | reverse complement strand
TAGACTAACCGGGGACAACAGCCGGACGGAGGGCGTATGCGACTCGTCAAGCATCTGCTCGAAGACAAGGGCGGCGCGATCCACGCCATCGAACCGGACAAGCCCGTGCTCGATGCGATCCGCGTCATGGCCGACAAGTACATCGGCGCGCTGCTGGTGATGAAAGGTTCGCAATTGCTCGGCATCGTTTCCGAGCGCGACTACGCGCGCAAGGTGATCCTGAAAGGCCGCTCGTCGGCGGAGACGCCGGTGCGCGAGATCATGTCCGCGTCCGTGCTCACCGTGGCGCCGGGCGACAGTGTCAATCACTGCATGAAGCTCATGACCGACCGCCGCGTGCGCCATCTGCCGGTGGTCGACGATGGCCGCGTGCTCGGCGTGGTGTCGATCGGCGATCTGGTCAAGGCAGTGATCGAGGATCAGACGCAGGAACTGGAGCACATGCAGCGGTATATCTCCAGCTGAATCGCCTTGTGCGCTCGACAGCGCGCGCTTGGCGAGGCGACAATGCGCCATGAGTTTCGACCCGGCCTTGCGCGCGCGCCTGCACCAGTTGCTGGCCGATTACGGCGCCCGCGTGCGCGGCCTGATCGATGGCCATGGCATCGCGCAGTACGGCATCGATCCCGCCGACATCGAGCAGGAAGTCCGCATCCGCCTGTGGCGGGCGCTGGAACGTGACCGGAATGCGGCCTTTCGTGCGTCTTATATCCACAGGACAGTGCTTTCGGCGGTGATCGACGCCATCCGTGCCGCCAGCGTGCGGGCGGCGGAATCGCTGCCGGAGGACGAAAGTGCCGGCAGCGAGGCCATGGTGGCCGTGTCGCCGGGGCCGGAGCGCCTCGCCGGCGGGGCGCAGGATTTTTCCCGCGTCGCTGCCTGCATGGCCGGATTGCCGCTGCGACGGCGCGAGGCGGTCGCCCTGCATCTGCAAGGCTTCAGCCTGCGTGAGATCGGCGGCGCTGTGGGTGTTTCGGAAGAAGCGGCGCGCAAATTGCTCGACCGCGGCATGCAGACGCTGCGCGAGCGCCTCGCCGCGCAGGGTTTTGGAGAGTTCGATGAGTGAGCGTGATCTGAAAAACCATGATTTGAAAAACCTGTTCCGCCGGTTCGCCGGTGCGCGCAGCACGATGCAGATTCCCGAGGTCGAGGATTTGCTCGAGTTGTCGCGCCTGCCGCATGCCGAAGACGCGGCTTCGCCGCTGCACGCCGATCTGCTGCGCTTCAGCCGCGAGCTCGAACCGGTTTCGGCACAACTGGGTGCGGACCTGGCTGCCGAGCTCGGCGAAACGAACGCCGTCGTCGCGCATCGCCGTGCGTTGTCGCGCCGCGTCGCATCCGTTCCGCGTCGCTGGCGTGTCGCCGTTGCGTCCGCGATGGCCGCGAGCCTTGTCGTCGCCGTCGCTTTGATTGCCACGCATCGCGGTCATGCGCCCGCGCCGGCGTCAGCCAGCGCCGCGCACGCACTGCCGGATCGCATCTTTGCGGGATTCGATGAGCGCAACATGGCGGCGGGCAAGGCCGCGCACGGCGATGAAATCTTCCGCGCCAATTTCGTGCCGGACGAAATCTTCAGTTCGTCCAAGCCGCACGAAGGTTGAGCGATTCCGGAAAGTCCGCCTGCCATCGCGGCCTTGGCCGGGGCGGATCGGATGTCAAAGGGTGCCGGTCGAGGTCAACTGTCCACGATCCTTGCCGAAGCGAGTTCCTGCCACGCCGCGAGCGCGGCTTGCCGCGTCGCTGACACATCGACCGTCGGCACAGGGTAGCCGCACGCGGCGAGTGCCGCGGGATCGCGCCATGGCTCCAGCAGCAATTTGGCCGGCAGCGCCGCCAGCTCGGGCAGCCAGCGCTTGAGGTAAATCGCCTCGGGATCGAACTTGGCGGCCTGGGTGTGGGGATTGAACACGCGAAAGTAGGGCGCGGCGTCGGCGCCGCAACCGGCGACCCATTGCCATCCGAGCGTGTTGTTGGCGAGGTCGGCGTCGACCAGCGTGTCCCAGAACCAGCGTGCGCCGTGCCGCCAGTGCTGGCGCAGGTTCTTGCTCAGCCAGCTTGCCGCGACCATGCGCACGCGGTTGTGTATCCAGCCCGTCGTCCACAGCTCGCGCATCCCGGCGTCGACGAGCGGTATTCCCGTTTGCCCTCGCTGCCAGCTCCGGATTGCGTCCGGATTGTCGCTTGCCCAGCGAAATCGATCGAAGCGCGGGTTGAAGTTTTCGTCCGGCGTGTTCGGGAAGTGGTACAGCATATGGTGCGCGAACTCGCGCCACGCGAGCTCGCGCAGGTAGGGCTCGAGATCGGGTTGGCGCCGGCTCCGGTCGCCGCTGGCGCGCGCATGCAGCCGGTGGTGGATCTGGCGCGGCGTGATTTCCCCGAAATGCAGGTGCGGCGACAGCCTTGATGTACCGTGGCGCGCAGGCAAGTCGCGCACCGTCTTGTAATCGTTGAGTGCGTCGTCCGCGAAGATGCCCAGCATTTCCGCCGCACCGACATCACCGGGGCGCCACGCCGCGTCGAAACCCGCATCCCAGGTGATCTTCGGCAACAGTTCCAGCGCAGACAACGGCAGACTGCCGTGCGCTTGCACCCATTCGCGCGCGCGCGCCCTGGGCAGCGGCTCGTCCGGTTGCAGTCGCGTGCGCAGCTTGCGCCAAAACGGCGTGAAGACGCGGCAAGGATCGCCCTGAGCGGTGGCGATTTGCCACGGCTCGCACCACAGATTGCCCGATCGGCTCTCGACCGCGATGCCGTCTGCGCGCAAGCCGGCCTCGAGCTTCGTGTCGGCGGCGATGGCGGCGGGCTCGTAGCGCCGATTCCAGTACACGGCGCAGGCATTGAATTCCCGGATCAACGCTCGCGTCACGCCCAGGGTTTCGCCGCGAGCGATGCAAAGCCTTCCTTTCTGTCTTGCGAGCGCGTCGTCGAGCGCTTGCAGCGAGCGGTGCAGCCACCATCGGCTGGCGGCGCCGGGTTGCCAGGGCGCCTCCTCGTCGGGCGCATGGATGTATACGGGCACAACGCGCTCGTGCGCCGCACAGGCCGCATGCAGTGCCTGGTTGTCCTCCAGGCGAAGATCCCGGCGCAACAGTACCAGGGCCGTGCTCATCGCGGGTGCGCCTCGGCAATGGAAAAGTCCAATGTTACGAGGCAGCCGCGCAAGGCGGCGTGAAGCCCGACGTCTGGTTCTTCCAGCAGCATCCACCGGCCTCGCATCCGGCCGGTACTATCTTTTTTCAGGCCTCGACCGAACTCGCATGCTCGCGCGTCGCCGCGAACGTCACGTCGGGCCAGCGTTCCTGCGTCAATTGCAGGTTCACGCGCGTGGGCGCGAGGTAGACGAGTTCTCCCGCCGCATCCAGCGCCAGGTTCATCGCCGCCTTGTCGCGAAACTCTGCGAGTTTCTTTTCGTCGGCGCAGCGAATCCAGCGCGCGGTGATCACGGCGACATTTTCGAACGCGCAGTCCACGCCATATTCATCCTTGAGCCGGTAAGCGACGACATCGAACTGCAACACACCGACCGCGCCGAGAATCAAATCGTTGCTCATCAGCGGACGGAAAAATTGCGTCGCGCCTTCCTCGGACAATTGCGCAAGACCCTTCTGTAGTTGCTTCATCTTCAGCGGGTCTTTCAGGCGCGCGCGGCGAAAGAGTTCGGGCGCGAAGTTCGGAATGCCGGTGAAGGAAAGCGCCTCGCCTTCGGTGAATGTGTCGCCGATGGAGATCGTGCCGTGGTTGTGGATGCCGATCACGTCGCCGGGATACGCTTTTTCCACGATGTCGCGCTCGCTGGCCATGAAGGTCAGCGCGTTGGCGAGCTTGACCTCTTTCGCCGCGCGCACATGGAACGCCTTCATGCCGCCGTCGAATTCGCCGGAGCAGATGCGCATGAACGCGACGCGGTCGCGGTGCATCGGATCCATGTTCGCCTGGATCTTGAACACGAAACCGGTGAGTTTTTCTTCGTCCGGATTGACTTCGCGCGTGGTTGTCGCCCGTGGTTTGGGCGAGGGCGCGTGCGCGACGAAGAAATCCAGCAGCAACTGCACGCCGAAATTGTTGACGGCAGAACCGAAGAACACCGGCGTCTGCCGGCCATCGAGATAGGCCTGTCCATCGAACGGATGCGACGCGCCCTCGACTAATTCCAGTTCGTCGCGCAGTTCGCGCAGCATGTCCGCGCCAATCTTCGCTTCGAGCGCCGGATCGTCGAGCGAAGCGAAAATCGTCGAATCCTGGCGCGTGAAATTGCGTCCCGGCTCGAATACGTGCACCTCGCCGCTAACCAGGTGATACACGCCCTTGAGCCGCGAACCCATGCCGATCGGCCAGGTGATCGGCGCGCACTGGATCTTCAGTACCGACTCGAC
>JAICYA010000361.1 GCA_025934455.1 Rudaea sp. | reverse complement strand
GACGAGATCCGTCAGGCCTTTGCGGATTTCATCAACAAGGTTCCGTTTTACGGCGCCGCGGTGATTTGCCTGGACGACGAAAACATCCAGCACATTTACCCGGAAATTCGCCGGCGCACGATCACCTACGGCCGCTCCGCGCAGGTGGATCTCGAAATCCAGAACGTCGAGCTTGAGGCCGCGGGCAGCACGTTTATGCTGACATGCCGGGGGAAAGAGTTGGGCCAGTTCCGCCTGCATGTTCCCGGCGTTCACAATGTCTTGAATGCAACGGCGGCGCTTGGCGTCGGGCTGGAACTCGAGATTCCCGTTGAGACGATCCGGCAGGGACTGGCCGCCTTCAGCGGCGTCGACCGGCGATTTTCGATTCGGGGCGTGGAGCACGGCGTGACGGTTGTCGACGACTACGGCCACCATCCGACGGAAGTAAAAGCAACGCTGGCGGCCGCGCGCCTCGCCACCGGCGGCGAGATCTACGTGCTGTTTCAGCCGCACCGCTATACGCGCACGCAACACCTGATGGATGAGTTCGGGTCGGCGTTCCATCAGGCCGATCATCTGTACGTGCTCGATATTTATGCCGCATCGGAGACGCCGATTCCGGGTGTCAACACGCCCGCGCTGCTCGAGAAAATTCGCGCTTTCGGTCACCGCTCCGCCGACTATGTGCCGAGCCTGGAGGCAGGCGTCGCGGCGATTGCGTCATCGGCAAAATCCGGCGACATGGTGATCACGCTAGGCGCCGGAAACGTCTCCCAGGCTGCCGACCGGCTACTGCAAACGCTGCGGGAGGCTGCCGCCTGATGCCGCGCGCCGCCGCCAAAGAAACTAAGCCCTCTCCATTCGAAAACATTCACTGGGGCCGGTTCACGTTCTGGCTCACCACCGGCGCCATTGCGATGGTGTTCGCGCTCTGGGTCTGGCATCGCACCGAAGCATTTCTGATTCAAGACGATCGCTTCCGCCTGGCCGACGCCGATGATGTTGCCGGGCAGAGCCCGAGCTTATCTGTGCAAGGAGTCCATTATGCGTCGCCTGCCCAAATCCGTCACGTCTTCGCGGATGACTTTGGCCGCAGCCTCTACCTGGTGCCGATACAAGAACGGCGTCACCAGCTTCTGGCGATCGACTGGGTGGAGGAGGCGTCGGTTTCGAAGATCTGGCCGAACTCGGTGAGGGTCTCGATTGCCGAGCGCAAACCGGTTGCGTTCGTGCCGTTGCCTGACCCGCGACGCAATGGCGTGTCGCAACTCGCGTTGATTGACCGCGATGGCCTCATTCTGCGGCCTCGCCGGGCGGCTCGTTTCACCCTGCCGGTCATTGCAGGCGTGCATGAAACGCAAACTCAAGCCGAGCGGCGGCTGCGGGTGCGGCGTGTTCTGGCAATGTTCGACGCCTTGGGCCCCCTGGCGGACGGGATCGCGGAGGTAAACGCCTCCGATCCCGATAACCTCGTCCTGGAAGAGCGGATTGACGGCGGCATTGTCAACCTGATGATCGGCGATGAAAACTACGCCGAGCGTCTCAAGAATCTTCTCGAGCACTATGACCAGATCAAGGCCAAACGGCCCGATGCGAAACTGCTCGACCTGCGAGTAGATGGAGTGATTACGGCAGCGGGAGGAAACGCCATTGGCGGGTAATAAGCACAAACTGGCGGTAGGTCTGGACCTGGGGAGCACGGCGACGCGCGCCGTCATCTGCGCGCTAGAAGAAGATTCCATGCGGTTTCTCGGCTACGGCGAAGCGCCCGTGCATGCCTGGAATCGCGCGCGCCTGGCCGAACCCGCCGCGCTTGCGGAGAGCATCCGGTTCGCGATGCACGAAGCCGAATTAAAAGCGCAAGCGTCGCCCGAAACCGCCGTGATCGGGATTGGCGGATCGGTGGAAGGCATGAACAGCCGCGGCCTGTACGAGTTCGGCCGCCGGCGCGAAATCGAAGCCGACGACCTGCGCTATGCCGTCGAACTCGGCGCGCGTGTGCGGCTGGAAGACGATCGCCAGGTGCTGCAGATCTGCCCGCAGGATTTCACCGTCGATGGCCGCGCCGGATACCGCAATCCAAAAGGTATTCTGTGCGCGCGCTTGGAAGCCAATATTCACGTCATCACCGCTTCCCTGCATGAGCATGAAGCGATCGTTTCGGCGTTGCATCAGGCGCACCTGGCTGCCGAAGAGTCGATCTTCGAAGGCATAGCGGCGGCCTATGCGACGGTAGTGCCGGAAGACCGTGCGCGTGGTGTAGCGGTAGTGGATATCGGGGCTCAATCGACCCACGTCGCGGTTTACGACGGCGACGCGCTGCTGCTGGCGCTCGCCATTCCGGTGGGTGCGGATCACATGACGCGCGATGTCTCGTGGCTGCTGAAAGTCAACTATGAAGACGCCGAAAATCTGAAGCGCCAGTACGGCTGCGCGGTCACCGGCCTCGTCTCGGATACCACGTTTATCGACGTGCCGACGGCCGAAGGGCGCGGCGTGCGCGAAGCTCCGCTGCGCCAGTTGAACGAAATTCTGGAAGCGCGCGCGGAAGAGGTCTTCGAGCGCGTGCAAGCCGAAATCCTGCGTGTCGGCATGGAGCAGTCGCTGCTCGAAGG
>JAICYA010000056.1 GCA_025934455.1 Rudaea sp. | reverse complement strand
CTGCAGAAAGCCACCATGCTCGACCCGAATTTTGCGCGCGCCTGGTCCAAGCTCGCAGTCGCTTACGCGGTGCTGTCGCAATACACGGGGAACGACTGGAAAACGAGCTGGCGAGCGTCCGATGACGCCGCGCATCGCGCGCTCGCGCTTGATTCGGAAGATGCGGAAGCCTACGCCGCACTCAGCTACAACCAGTTTTCGCAACGACATTACCTGGCGATGGTGGAGCCCATGCAACGCGCGCTGGGACTGGCGCCGGACAATTCCGCCGTGAATTACTGGGCGTCCAATGAACTGGCCGCGATGGGCCGGACCCGTGATGCCGAGGTGCGGATCGACGCCGCCCTCGCCAACGACCCGGCCAATCCGTTGCTGCTGTTTTACAAGAGCGCGTTGCGTTGGCGCGAAGGCGACCAGGCCGGCGCGCTGGCGTATATCCATCGCGGTGGCGTGGCGGAGTCCGCATTCGGCGCGTTGATGCTGGAATACTACGACGCGGCACATGGCGATATGGCTGGATCTGCGCGGGATTTTGCCGCTTCGACGAGCCAAATGGGCACGAAGATTCCCGTCGCCGATCTGCAAGTGATCTATCGCGGCACTTATGGCGACGCCGCACGGCACCAAACGGCGCTGAAAACTCTAGACGCACATCTGGGCGACGACTGGGCGCCGACCATGCTGCTGCAACTGGGGGAGCCGGCGCGCTCGTTCGACCTGTTCGAGCAGGGACACAGCGGTTTGTCGGACGGCTATTTCAACTGGCTTTGGCAACCGGAACCGTGGTCGCTCAAGGCCCGCACCGACCCTGCATTCCAGGGCTTCGCGCAGCGCATCGGGATGGTGGATTACTGGAAACGCTACGGCTGGCCCGAGTTGTGCCAACCCGCACCCGCCAAGGGGCCGGACGCTTTCGTTTGCCGATGAGCGCTGGCTAGCGGTTGGCGTTCAAACCGCGAACGACCTGGAACCGGGATGGACTCAGATGCGCGTCGAGGCTTGCAGCGTCGATTGCCATTCCTGCTCGATCTGTGCGAACTGGCTGGCATCGTGGCCGATCATGACCAAGGTTCCGTGCGCCATCGGCACGCTGCGGCCGATCCAGCCGGCATGCGCGAAATCGGCACGCGCGCCGCCCTTGTCGTCGACCAAGTACATTACCGTGACCGGGCCGGTCGCGCGCGGCATCACCATGTGCACGGACTTGAACTTGCCGACCGGACAGCACTGCACGTAGCTGATATCGGCGGGCACCTGGGCCAGGTCGACGCCGCGCTTGGCGAACGCCTTGCGCACGTCGCCGGCAGCGATCGGCGCGGTCATGGCCAGCGCCGGCGCTTCCGCGCCGAGCATGTGCGCGATCGCCGCATCGCCCAGCGGCTGCGCGCGCGTGACGCGCCAGCCGACGCCCACGGCAAGCACGGCGGCCGCGGCGAGCGTGAGCCAGCCAGCCCCGCTGGCCCAGCGCCGGCGTTCGCGGCGCTGCTGCGTGGCCTGCGCGAGCAAGATGGATTCGGCCAGGTTCGACGGCGGCGGAATCGCCAGCGCGCGACCCAGCGTAGCCTCGAACGCGAGTGCGTCCGCCTGCGCCTGCGCACAACGCGGACATGCGCGCGCGTGCGCGACGAAATCCGCGTCGTTCGACTGCGGATGGATGTTCAGTTCGCGGCGGAATTCAAGACAGTTCATGACAGTTGTGCTTCTTTCACGTCACCGGCGAGCATGCCTTTCAGTTTTTGCCGCGCGCGGAAGACTTGCGTCATCACCGCGGCCGGCGTGATGTTCAGCTCCCGCGCGATCTCCTCGCAGGAAAATCCGCCGAGCACCTGCATCAGCAGCGGCTCGCGGTACTTGGCATCCAGCCGTTGCATCGCGGCGCGGATCAGACCGTCCTCGCCGACCGATTCCGGCGTATGCGTCTCGCGCTCGTCGGCGATGTCCACGTCGTCCACGTCCGCGAACTGCGGCGTCTTGCGCTCGTACAGGCGCGCGTGCTCGCGGCGCAGGATCGTGATCAGCCAGGCCTTTGCCGACGCCGTGTCGCGCAGGCTGTCCAGCGAACGCCACGCGCGCAGGAAGGTCTCCTGCACCAGGTCGTGCGCCAGCGCATCCTCGCCGCACAGCCAGTAGGCATAGCGGTACAGGTCGCCGGACAGGCCGCGCACCAGCGCGTCGAATTGCCGCTGCTTGCTGCTCACAACCGATTTAGACCCGTCGGTGGCCATCGATCTTTCAGCGGATTTTCTCGAGGATGCCCTCGAGTTCTTCCAGGGAGTGGTAGGCGATGACGAGCTTGCCGCGCCCGCCGCGGCCGTGCTGGACGCTGACCTTGGCGGCGAGTTTTTCGGCGAGTTCGCGTTCCAGCGCGACGATATCGGCGTCGCGCGCCGGCACGGCTTTCGCCTTGGCTTTTCCTTTCGGCTCGCTCTGGGCGCGACGCGCGGCCTCCTCGAGTTCACGCACGCTCCAACCGCGTTCGGCGGCTTGTTTGGCCAGTTGCGCCGCCAGTTTCGGTTCCAGCGTGACCAGTGCGCGCGCATGGCCCATGTCGATCCGGCGTTCCGCCAGAAGCTGTTTCACCGCCTCGGGCAGGCCAAGCAGGCGCAGCAGGTTCGCCACCGCTGCGCGCGAACGGCCGATCTTGTCCGCGGCCTGTTCCTGGGTGAACTTGAACTCGGCCATGAGTTGCTTGAGCGACTGCGCCACTTCCAACGGCGCCAGATCCTCGCGCTGGATGTTCTCGACCAGCGCGATCAGCGCGACCTGCGAATCGGTCAATTCGCGCACCAGCGCGGGAATCTCGGTCAGGCCCGCCTGCTTCGCCGCGCGCCAGCGTCGCTCGCCGCCGATGATCTCGAACTTCTGCGCGCCGACCGCGCGGACAAGTATCGGATCGAGCACGCCGTGTTCGCGGATCGAGGCGACGAGCTCGTCCAGCGGTTCCTGCGCGAACGCCTTGCGCGGCTGGTATTTGCCGGCTTGCAGGCTGCCGATCTTGAGCGAGCGGTACTCGCCGGCGGCCTCGGGACCCGAATCGGCCTCCGGCCCACCGAGCAGGACGTCCAGATCGCGTGCGCCCAGGCCGCGCCGTTTTGCTGCAGACATTCTTGTTCCTTTAGTTCACGTGCGCCGTGCCGACGTGCGGCGCTGCGCCGCCACGTTCGCGCCGGATCATCTCGCCGGCGAGGCCGAGGTAGGCGATCGCGCCGCGCGATTCGCGGTCGTACAGGTTGATCGGCTGGCCGTGGCTAGGCGCCTCGGCGAGGCGGATGTTGCGCGGGATGATCGAGCGCAGCAGCTTGTCGCCAAAATGTTTGGTCAACTGCGCCGAGACGTCGTTCGCAAGGTTGTTGCGCACATCGTACATGGTGCGCAGCAAGCCTTCGATTTCCAGATGCGGATTCAGGCGTGCGCGCACTGCCTTGATCGTTTCGAGCAGGCTGGTCAGTCCCTCGAGCGCGAAATACTCGCACTGGATCGGGATCAGCACGCTGTGCGCCGCGGTGAAGGCGTTGATCGTGAGCAGGTGCAGCGACGGCGGGCAGTCGATCAGCACCGTGTGATAACGGTCACCGAGCTTGGCGATCTGTTCCTTCAGGCGCGATTCGCGCGCCAGCGCATCCATGAGTTTCAGTTCCGCGGCGGTGAGGTCGCGGTTGCCGGGCAGCAGGTCGAAGCCGGCCGGGGTCGGCACGATCGCGCTTTCGATGCTCGCTTCTTCGAGCAGCACTTCGCAGCCGCTCGGCTTGGCGATGCGCTTGTCGATGCCGGAGGCCATCGTCGCATTGCCCTGCGGATCGAAGTCGATCAGCAGGATCTTGCGCCGCGTCTCGGCCAGCGCGGCGGCGAGATTCACCGCCGTGGTGGTCTTGCCGACGCCGCCCTTTTGATTGGCGATGGCTACGACTCTGGTCATGCCGCCCGCTCCTGTGCATTCGTGCGCCTGATTATCGCCACTTGCCGCGCTGCGCCCAAGCCCGGAACGTCCAGAGTCATCACGTCGGCAACGACGAAACCTGCCGGCACGCCGAGGATTTCGTCCTTCGACAACTGGCCCTTGAGCGCGATCCAGACGCCACCGGATGTGAGCAGATGACCGCCCATGCGCAGCATGTCGGCGAGCGTGGCGAAGGCGCGCGCGGTGACGCAATCGAACTGGCCGCGCGCGTCTTCCACGCGCGACTGCTGCACCTGCACGTTCGCAAGGCCCAGCGTACGCACGGCTTCGCGCAGGAAACGCACCTTCTTGCCGTTGCTGTCGATCAGCGTGTGTTGGCGCTCGGGCGCGAGGATCGCGAGCGGAATGCCGGGCAGCCCCGCGCCGGTGCCAAGGTCGGCCAGACTGTCCCCGCGCACCAGCTTCGCCACGGCCAGCGAATCGAGCAGATGGCGCGTCACCATTTCTTCCGGAATCCGCACCGCCGTGAGGTTGTAGGCCGCGTTCCAGCGCGTCAGCAATTCGACGTAATCGAGCAGGCGCTCGCAGGCGTCCGCTCCGGGCGCCAGGCCCAGTTCGGCGAGTCCTGCCTGCAGGCGGGCATAGAGGCTGGCGCGATCGGCGATATTCATACGGATAAGGGCCTGCGCGCTACGCAGGGCCCGCAAGTATCCGTGGGCAAACGATTCCGCGCAACCAGCGCGGCGGGATCATCCCGACAGAATCAGCCCAACTGCACGCGCGTGACCAGGACGCCGCGCGCGTTCAATTCGCGGTTGAGCTCGACTTTCAGGGCCGCGGAATCGCGCGCACCTTGCGTGGCCAGCGCCGGCACGCGTGCGCGCAACAAGTCGGCGATGCCGTCGATCACGGCGTCGGCGCGATTGGCGTCGAGCACCTGGAAATAGACGCGGCCGCGCAGGTCGCCGTCCGCTACGGGCGCGGCGATATCGACCACGTTGCCGAGCAGGCGGATCTTGTGCGCGACGCGTTCGATCAGCGGCAGCACCACGTGCACGCCGGCGCCGATGGTACGCATATGACCGTCGACGCGGCGCAGGGTATAGGCCTGGCCTTCCGGAATGCGCCGCACGCAGACCAGCAGGGCAGTGGTCAGGCCGCAGCAGAGCAGGGTCAACAACAGCATCGGGGTGAACATTTTTAGTTCCTCTTTATCAAGAGGTTAACGTATCTTATTCGAAAAACTTTCAAGAATGCAAGCCAGCATCATGATGTCTGGCTGATTTCGGTGGAGTATTCCCGATTCCATTCCAATAGTCGCTGAACCAGTTCGCAGTCTGTACCGTGCACGATTCGCACCAGCGTGATGGCATAAAATGAGCGGATTCGATTCTGCGGAGCCAGCCATGGCCTACCCCAAAACCCGCATGCGGCGCATGCGCCGCGATGCGTTTTCCCGCGCCCTGATGCGGGAAACCGTGCTGACGCCGGCCGACCTGATCCTGCCCGTATTTGTCCGTGAAGGCCGCGGCGTGCACGAACCGGTGGCCTCAATGCCGGGCGTGGAACGCGTTTCCATCGACCAGCTGCTGGTGCTCGGCGAACAGGCGCGCGAACTCGGCATTCCCGCGCTCGCACTGTTTCCGGTCACGCCGGACAGCGCCAAATCGCTGGATGCGCGAGAGGCCTGGAATGCGGATGGTCTCGCCCAGCGCGCGGTGCGCGCGCTGAAGAAATCCCTGCCGGAACTCGGGGTCATCACCGACGTGGCGCTGGATCCTTTCACCACGCACGGCCAAGACGGTCTCATCGACGATTCCGGCTATGTGGTCAACGACGCAACCGTCGCGGCCCTGGTCAAGCAGGCGATCTCGCACGCCGACGCCGGCGCGGACGTGGTCGCGCCCTCGGACATGATGGACGGTCGCATTGGCGCGATCCGCCGTGCGCTGGAAGAAGCCGGCCACATCCACACGCGCATCCTCGCCTACTCGGCGAAATACGCCTCAGGTTTCTACGGCCCGTTCCGCGACGCCGTCGGCTCCGCAGCGAATCTGGGAAAAGGCAACAAATATACTTACCAGATGGATCCGGCGAATTCCGACGAAGCGCTGCGCGAAGTCGAACTCGATCTCGCCGAAGGCGCGGACATGGTGATGGTCAAACCTGCATTGCCGTATCTGGACGTCGTGCGCCGGGTGAAGGATCGCTTCGGCGCGCCGACGTTCGCGTATCAGGTCAGCGGCGAATACGCGATGCTCAAGGCGGCGATCCTCAACGGCTGGCTGGACGAGCGCAACTGCGTGCTCGAGGCGCTGACCGGCATCAAGCGCGCCGGCGCGGATGCGATCCTGACCTACTTCGCGCTGCAAGCCGCGACCTGGTTGCGCGAATGAGCGATCCGAAATTTGCCGTCTTCGGCCATCCCGTCTCGCATTCGCTGTCTCCGCGCATCCATGCCGCGTTCGGCAAGCAACTCGGCATCGCACTCGACTACGCGGCGATCGATGCAACGCCCGAAACCTTCGCCACCCTGCTCGAAGCCTTCGGCAAGACCGGCGGCAGCGGCGCGAACATCACCCTGCCGCACAAGCAGGCCGTACTGCCGTTGTGCGCGGAAATCTCGGATTTCGCGCGCCGCGTCGGCGCCGTGAATACGCTCACGCGCCGTCTCGACAACCACTGGCGCGGCGACAACACCGACGGGACGGGACTGGTACGCGACATCACGCTGCGCCACGGCCTGGATCTGCGCGAACGCCACTGTCTGATCCTCGGCGCCGGCGGTGCCGCGCGCGCGGCCGCATTTGCCCTGCTCGACGCCGGCGTCGCGGAACTCACCATCGTCAACCGTACGCCCGAGCGAGCTGACGCGCTGGCCGATGCGATCGGCGAACCGGACCGCGTGCACACGCGCTACTGGGACGATCTCGCCAGCCTCGGCAATTTCGACCTGATCGTGAATGCCACCTCCGCCGGCCACGTGCGCGAGTCGCTGCAACTGCCTTTCGCGCTCGTCGCGCCGCGTGCGCTGTGCTACGACCTTTCCTATGGCCTTGCCGCGAGCGCGTTCCTCGCCTGGGCGCGCGCCGCCCGAGCCGGCTACGCGCACGATGGCCTCGGCATGCTGATCGAACAGGCCGCCGAATCCTTTGCGATCTGGCATGGCAAGCGCCCCGACACGGATCCGGTTTACTCCGAACTGCGCGGCGAATTGCCGCTGCATGCGAGCGACTGAGCGATGGACTGCCGAGTCGGCTGCGGCGCCTGCTGCATCGCCCCATCGATTTCATCAAAGATTCCCGGCATGCCGAACGGCAAGCCCGCCGGCGTGCGCTGCATCCAACTGGATGAGTCCAACCGCTGCAAGTTGTTCGGCAAACCCGAGCGTCCCGACGTCTGCCGGCGCCTGAAACCCGAACCGGCGATGTGCGGAGCGAATCGCAACGAAGCGATGGCGATCCTCGCGCGATGGGAAGAATCTAGCGCGCCACGCTGAGGTATTCGTCCTTCAATTTCACGTAATGCTTGGCCGAGTAGTACATCGCTTCGATCTGCGCGGCGTCGAGCTTGCGTACGCAGCGCGCGGGGTTGCCCATCCACAACTCACCCTCGCCGACGATCTTGCCCGGCGCGACGACAGCACCGGCGGCAACGAAAGCATGTTTGCGCACCACGGCGCCGTCGAGTACGGTGGCGTGCATGCCGATCAGGCAGGCGTCTTCGACCGTGCAGGCATGCAGGATCGCGCTGTGACCGACGGTGACGTCCGCGCCGATGACGAGCGGGAATCCGCCGGGCGTGTAAGGGCCGTCGTGGGTGACGTGCAGCACCGCGCCGTCCTGCACGTTGGTGCGCGCGCCGATGCGGATGAAATTCACGTCGCCACGCACCACGGTGCACGGCCACAAGGACACATCGTCGCCGAGTTCCACGTCGCCGATCAGCACGGCGGCGGGATCGACGTAGGCGCGTGCGCCGAGGCGCGGTAGCTGATTGCGGTAGGGGCGGATGTTCATCGCGGCATGGTAACACTCGCGCTACACTCGACACATGGACACGCAGACCACTCCAACCGACCTGAACGCCACGCTCGCGCGCCTGCGCGCGGCGCAGCAACGCAACGTGCCGACCTACCGGCAACGCATGGACGATCTCAAGCGGCTGCGCATCGCGTTCAAGGCGAGCAGCGAGGAATTCGCCGCCGCGATGAGCGCGGATTTCGGCCGCCGTTCACGCCACGAGTCGCTGCTGTCCGACACGTTCACCGTGCTCAAGGAAATCGACTACACGCGCCGGCATTTGCGCGGCTGGATGCGCAGCAAGCGTGCGCTCGCGGACTGGCTGTTCTGGCCGGCAAGCACGCAGGTGCGCTATCAGCCGCTGGGCGTGGTCGGCATCATCGCGCCGTGGAATTACCCGGTGAACCTGGCGCTGACGCCGCTGATCGCCGCGTTCGCGGCCGGCACCCACGTCATGCTCAAGCCGTCCGAGCACACGCCGCGCACCTCGGAGCTTCTCAAGAAATTGCTTGATGAAGTTTTCCCCGCCGATCGCGTCGCCACGATCCTTGGCGGTCCCGACGTCGCGAGCGCGTTTGCCGCGCTGCCGCTCGATCATCTGTTCTTCACCGGTTCCACCGCGGTCGGGCGCAAGGTGATGGCTGCTGCCGCGCCGAACCTGACGCCGGTGACGCTGGAACTCGGCGGCAAGTCGCCGGCCATCGTCGCGCCGGATTATCCGATTGCCACGGCCGTGGATCGCATCGCCGCCGGCAAATTCCTCAATGCCGGACAAACCTGCATCGCACCGGATTACGTGTTGCTGCCGAAGGCCTCGATCCCCGCCTTCGTCGAGGAAATGAAAAAATACGTGGCGCAGCATTACGGCGACGTCGCCGCGAATCCGGATTATTCGAGCATCGTCAACGCCGGCCAGTATTCGCGCCTGAAAGGTTATCTGGATCAAGCCCACGCCGCCGGCGCGAAGATCGTCGAACTCGCCGCCGGCGACGCCGGTCAGCGCGTGCTGCCGCCGACCCTGGTGCTGGATGCGCGCGAGGACCTGGCCCTGATGCAGGACGAGATCTTCGGCCCGATCCTGCCGCTGGTCGGCGTGGATTCGGTGGACG
>JAICYA010000131.1 GCA_025934455.1 Rudaea sp. | reverse complement strand
TGGATAAAGACGACCGGTGACACGCGCATCTGGCAGCGCGGCTGGTATTTCGGCGAGATCGCAGCCGACCCGAAGAATCCGGACCGGGTCTACGCGATGAACACCATCGTGCTGCGCTCCGACGACGGCGGCAAGACTTTCGACGCGCTCAAGGGCGACGCCACCGGCGACGATTTTCACGCACTGTGGATCGACCCCAACAATCCGCAACGACAGATCCTCGGCGTCGACCAAGGCGCGCTCGTCACACTGAATGGCGGAGCGACCTGGAGCTCGTGGTACAACCAGCCGACCGCACAGATTTATCACGTCAGCACCGACAATCGTTTCCCATACTGGGTCTACGGCGCGCAGCAGGATTCCGGCGCCATCGCCCTGCCCAGCCGAGGCAATTCCGGCGACGGCATCACCATGCGCGAATTCAACGAAGTCACAGTGGGCGGCGAGAGCGACAATATCGCGCCCGACCCGGACAATCCGCAAACCGTGTTCGGTGGCCGCGTCGACAAACTCGACTTGCGCACGCAGCAGGTGCGCAATGTCGATCCTGCGCTGGCCCTGCCCGGACTCAACCGCAGCGCCTGGACCCTACCGCTGGTGTTCTCGCCGCGCCAGCCGCATGTGCTGTTTTTCGCCAACCAGCGCGTGTTCCGCACCGGCGATCATGGTGAACACTGGCAGGTGATCAGTCCCGACCTCACGCGCGAGGACCCGGGTACGCCGAAAAACCTCGACCCCGTCACCGCCACGGACAATCTTGGCCAGGGTCCACGTCGTGGTGTGGTTTATGCACTGGCCCCCTCGCCCGTCACCGACGGCCTGATCTGGGCCGGCACCGACGACGGACTGATCTGGCGCACCCGCGATGGCGGCACGCATTGGGGCAACGTCACGCCGAAACAGCTCACGCCGTGGTCGAAGGTCGGCATCATCGATGCGTCGGCATTCGACGCGGACAGCGCCTACGCAGCCGTCGACCGCCATCGCCTCGACGATCAGAAACCCTACATCTATCGCACCCGCGATGGCGGCAAGAGCTGGCAACTCGTCGTCGCCGGCATCCCGTCGAATCAGTCGGTGAACGTGGTACGCGCCGATCCCAAACGGCGCGGCCTGCTGTATGCCGGCACTGAACGCGGCGTGTACGTGTCGTTCGACGACGGCGATCGCTGGCAGCCGCTGCAACTGAACCTGCCGCCGACATCGGTTCGCGATATCGCCATCCACGGTGCGGACCTGGTACTCGCCACGCACGGCCGCGGCATCTGGATCATGGACGACGCCTCATCCTTGCGCCAGCTCGATGCCAAGGTGGAAAAGGCTGCGTTCTGGCTGTTCAAACCGGAACCCGCCTACCGAGTCCGTCTGCCGGCATTCACCGGAACGCCAATGCCAAAGGATGAACCCACCGCAGCGAATCCGCCGTTGGGCGCCTACCTCGATTACACATTGAAAACCGCTTCCACGTCGCCGATTACATTGGATATTTTCGATTCGGCGGGAAAGCCCGTCCGGCACTATTCCAGCGCGGATGCGCCGCCTTCTCGCGATCCGGCAAAAATCGAAATTGCGCCGGAATGGGTCGAGGTTCCGAGCCACTTGTCGGCCACTGCCGGCACGCACCGCTTCGTCTGGCCGCTGCGTTATCCGGCGTCGCCAACCGGGGAAGAACAACTTTCGCCGGCGGACGGGATCTGGGCCCCGCCCGGCGACTACCGTGTCGTGCTGAGCGTGAATGGCGCCAGGCAGGAACAACCGCTGCAAGTACTTGCCGATCCGCGCGTGAACCTGCCCGCTTCGGCGTATGCACAGCAATTCGCGCTGGCGCAATCGATCGAGGAACAGAGCGTGCGCGTTGCCACCGGCGCAAGCGAAGCTGACGCGCTCGTTCAAGCCTTGAAGAAAGCCCGCACGTCGAACAAGGGGCTTGACCGTGATATCGACGGACTGCTTGAACGCGCGGCGGCGCGCACCGGCACACGCGAGGCGGCCAATCCGCATAACGCCTGGGCCTACCCGCCGCGCGACACGCACAGTTTCAAATTCCTCGCCGACGCCCTGGCAAAACTGCAAGGCGCAGTGGACGGTGCAGATGCCGCGCCATCCGTCGACGCGCAGAACGGCTTCAAGGCACTGCTGCCGATGGTCGATGCTGAATTGAAGGCCTGGGGCGAACTGAAGTCGCGCGATCTGGCGGCGTTGAATGCGAAGTTGAAGGCGGCGGGGAAAGAGCCGATAGAACTGAAGTGACAAAGGCGCCATCCGTGGCGCTTTTCTGTTCGGCATCCATGCCTCACCAGAAAACGCCGCGCGCAATGCGTTACTTCGCATTGCGCAAGCGCGGCGTTTTCTACCAGTGAACTCCGCGCATCAACGACGCGAAGGCAACCTGCTCGCTGGTCGGCTGCTTGTCCAACTCGCCGCGACCTTTCATGCCTTTCGCCGCGGCCGAATCCGGGAACAGGCGGAACGCCGTATTCATCAGGATTTCATAGGCGCGTGGCGCCAGTGCGTAGAAAATCTGCGCGAACGTGCCCAGGCGCGTGGCCATGCGCACCGGACGCTCGATGATGGCATCCACGATCATGTCGGCCGCCTCGTCCGGCGACAGCGTCGGCACCGATTCGTACATCTTGGTCGGCGCGATCATCGGCGTCTTCACCAGCGGCATGTTGATCGTGGTGAAATGGATACCGTTGTCGGAGAACTCGGCCTGCGCACAGCGCGAGAACGCGTCCAGCGCCGCCTTCGAAGAAACGTAGGCGGAAAAGCGCGGCGCGTTCGTCAGCACGCCGATGGACGAAATATTGATGATGTGGCCGCGATGCCGCGCCGCCATGCCCGGCAGGAAGCCCATGATCAGGCGCAATGAGCCGAAATAATTGAGCTGCATCGTCCGCTCGAAATCGTGGAAGCGGTCGTAGCTGGACGCAATCGCGCGACGGATCGAACGTCCGGCATTGTTGATCAGGATATCCACGCCCTTGTGCTCGGCCAGTACCTTCTGCACCAGCTCGTCGCAGGACTTCTGGTCGGCCAGATCGGCAACATAGGTGTGGCATACGCCGCCGGCATCGACGATTTCCTTGCGCGTGGCATTGAGCTCGTCCTCACCGCGCGCGCAGATCAGAACCTTCGCTCCCGCGCCGGCGATCTTCAGCGCCGCCGCCTTGCCGATGCCTGACGAGCCGCCGGTGATCAGCACGGTGCGTCCGCGCACCTTGCCGGACAGCGAATGGTCGACGAATAAATCCGGATCGAGGTGGCGCTCCCAGTAATCCCACAGCCGCCAGGCGTAATCGTGCAGGTCCGGTACGCGGATCTTCGTGCCCTTGAGCGCACGCTCGGTCTCGCGACAATCGAAACGCGTCGGATAGTTGATCATGCGCATCGCCGTGGCGGGAATGCCGAGGTCGCGCAGCACCGCGCCGGTGAAACGCTTGACCGGCGGCAGGCCCGCCATGGCCTGCTTGATCATCGGCGGGATGAACCCGAACATGCGCGCATCCAGGCGCATGGTCATCTGCGGCGCGTGCCCGGCGCGGGCGAAGATGTTGAGCACCTCGCCGATACGGCGCGGTGCGGGATCGGTGAGGTGGAAGCAGCCGCCATCCAGTCCCGGTTTGTGTGCGATGTGATCCATGGCCGCGACGACGAAATCCACCGGCACCATGTTCACGCGGCCGCCTTCAAGGCCGATCGTCGGCATCCACGCCGGCAGCGCTTCGCGCAGTTTCTTGAGCGCGCGGAAGAAATAATACGGCCCGTCGATCTTGTCGATCTCGCCGGTTTTGGAATGGCCAAGGACGATCGCCGGACGGTAGATGCGGTGCGTGATCTTCGCCTCGCGCACCAGCGCTTCGGCATCGTGTTTGGTGCGGAAATACGGATGGTCAAGGTTCTCCGCTTCGCCGAACATGTCCTCGCGGAACACACCGGGATACAGTCCGGCGACGGCGATGGAGCTGGCATGATGGAAGCACCCGACCTTCAACGCGGCGGCAAGGTCCAGTGCGTGCCGCGTGCCTTCGACGTTCGCCGCGATCTGGCTGTCTGCATTGGCGGCGAGATCGTAGATCGCAGCGAGATGGAAGAAGTGCTTGACCTTTCCCGCCAGCGCCTTGCGCTGCGCCGGCATCAAACCCAGCATCGGCTTGGTCAGATCGCCAAGCACGGGAATCAGGCGCTTGCCTTCGACGCCGAAACGTCCGCGCAGTTCTTCGAATTTCCTCTGCGAACCCTTGCGCACCAGGCAATGCACGTCGCCCTTGCGCGCGAGCAGGTGTTCCAGCAGATGGCGCCCGATGAAACCGGTCGCGCCCGTCACGAAATAGGTCATGGTGTGTATCCCCGCGATGCAGGATGCAAAGATAGCAAAGCCAACGGCCGTTTGACACGTTCGTTCGCTTTTGCCATTGTCCACGCCCGCAGCGCATGCAATCGCACCGGGGAACCACATGGCCGACCTGAAAACCAAGTTCGCGCAAGCCGCCGAAGACGTCAAGAAACTCGACGAACGCCCCGACAACGACACCCTGCTCAAACTCTACGCATTGTTCAAGCAGGGTTCCGATGGCGATGTATCCGGCCCGAAACCCGGATTTTTCGATTTCGTCGGCACCGCCAAATACGAAGCCTGGGCCAAGCTCAAGGGCATGAAGGCCGACGAGGCGATGCAGAAATACGTCGATCTGGTCAAGAAATTGCGCGGCTGACCGGCGCGCTTCGACGATGGCAGCGAAGCAGACGCGCGAACGCATTCTCGACGCCAGCCTGGCAATGTTCAACGCCCAGGGCGAACCGAACGTCACCACCAACCACATCGCCGACGAACTCGGCATCAGCCCGGGCAACCTGTACTACCACTACCGTAACAAGGACGACATCGTCGAGCGCCTGTTCGCGCGCTACGAGGCGCGCATGGACGACGCACTGGTTGCGCCGGAAGGCCGCCTGCCGAACCTCGAGGACGTCTGGCTGCAACTGCACCTGGTGTTCGAGTGCATGTGGGAATATCGCTTCCTGTACCGCGACCTCGTCGACATCCTCGCCCGCAACCGCAAGCTGCGGCAGCGCTTCGCGCGTATCCTCAATCGTGCCGCGGCCAGCGCCGAAGCCGTGCTCAAGGGCCTTGCCGAGGCCGAAATCCTGCGCGCGACCCAGGACGAAATCCACGCCACGGCGGAAAACGTCTTGCTGGTGGCCACGTTCTGGCTCAACTACCACGCCGTGCGCGGCGCGAATCCCGAGCCGGCCCAGAACGACCTCAGCCAAGGCATCTATCAGGTAATGTTGCTGATCGCGCCGTTCCTGCGCGATGCGGAACGAGCGCATCTGAATACGCTAGCCCAGGCCTATCGCAGATAGGATCTCAAAAAAAACGGCCGCACTAGGCGGCCGTAACCCTTCGTTGGGAGTGTGAATTCTTACTTGGCGGCCTTGAGCTGGCGGCTCAGCGCGCTCATGCGCTGGCTCAGCGCTTCGATGTCGGCCTTGGACGGGATGCCGAGTTTCGCCAGCACGCCGGCGACCGCGTTCTGCACGACCGCGCCGAGCTTGGCGGCGTTGCGCTTGAGGTCGACGCGCAGCGGCGCGACCACGCCCTTCACGTGCACCCTGGCGTCGGCGCCGACTTCACGCACGAGCTGTTGCGCGCGAGCCTGGAAATCGCGCCCTTCGACGGCGAGACCGGAGAGAACTTCCGTGCCGCGCTTCTGCGCGATGGAAACCGCACCGAGACCGGCCAGCCACACGGCGTGCGCCTTGCCGGCGGGGGAAGTCGTTTGATTCTTGTTGCGCTTGTTAGCCATGTTCTGCCTCTTGGTCAGGAAACCGCCGCGATGCGGCGCTGAGGCAAATCTAGCCGCGCCGGCTAGAACAAACACACTACTCACGATTGCACTAACCAAGGTCGAAGAAATCGACGACGCCGGTTTCCAGCGAGTATTCGGCTCCGACCACGCGAAAACCTTTTTCTTCGATCAGGTTCTCCATGAGCTCGGAGCCGTGGCGCAGGTGATTGGTGGATGCACGGATGTTCGCGCGCACGGCTTCGCGGCTGAGCGCATGCAGATCGTGACGCAGTTCCGTGTTCATCAGCGGCAGTACGCTCGGACGCACGCGGTTGACGATGGACTGCAGGTTCGGCGACTGTGCACCGCCGTGCTGGGTCAATTCTTCCACTGTGGCAGCGATCGCACCGCACTGGGTATGGCCAAGCACGACGACCAGCGGCGTGCCGAAACGAGCGGCGGCGAACTCGACGCTGCCGACCAGCGACGGCGCGATGATGTTGCCGGCAAC
>JAICYA010000090.1 GCA_025934455.1 Rudaea sp. | reverse complement strand
GTCGAGCGTGACCCTGCCCGCCATTCGGTCCGTTATCGATACCGGTCTGGCGCGCGAGCCGCACTTCGATCCGAATTCGGGCTTCTCGCGCCTGCAAACCGTGGCGATTTCGCAAGCCTCTGCGGATCAGCGCGCCGGCCGCGCGGGCCGCGTCGCCGCAGGCGTCGCGTACCGCCTGTGGCCGCAGAGCCAACGCCTGGAGCCATCGCGGCGCGCGGAGATCGCGCAGGTCGAATTGTCCGCGCTCGCGCTGGAACTCGCGGCGTGGGGCTCGCCGGACCTGCGCTGGCTGGATGCGCCACCGTCCGGCGCATTGGCAAGCGCGCGCGACCTGCTGGTCCTGCTCGGTGCGCTCGACACGGATGACCACGTCACGAAACTCGGCCGCGACATGCTCGCTGCCGGCGCGTCGCCGCGGCTGGCCGCGATGGTGCTGCGCGCGCCGATCGCGCAACGCGCGCTGGCCTGTGATGCGGTCGCGTTGCTCGAAGCGCGCAACCCGCTGCGTGGCGAGTATGGGCGTGGCGACGATTTCC
This sequence comes from Rudaea sp., assembly GCA_025934455.1. Next base: position 6,777 of record JAICYA010000090.1, on the reverse strand, counting down.
GCGCGCGGCTGTCGGCGCTGCAGGCCTGGCGCGACGACAAACGCGGCGCAAGAAATCCCGGGGCCGATTCCGCCGCGTTTGCCGCCATCGACCAGGCCGCATCCGGCTGGCGGCGGCGTTTCGACATTCGCGCCGTCGCGTCCATGCCAGCGGATCGTCTCGCCCCCGGCAACCTGCTCACCCACGCCTTTCCCGATCGCATCGCACGGCAGGACGGCAACGATGCGCTGCGTTACCGGCTGAGCAACGGCCGTGGCGTGCATTTGTTGCAAAATACACAATTGCACGGCGAGCCGTGGCTGGTCGTCGCGGATTTGCGTTTCGATGAGCGCGATAGCGCGATCCTCACCGCGGCGCCATTCGATGCGGACCTGCTCGAACGCGACTTCGCCGCGCGCTTCGTGCGCCAGCGCGTTGCGCGCTGGAATCGCGACAAGCAGGCCATCGAGACTTTCGAGGAACACCGCTTCGCGCAACTCGTGCTGGAACGACGCAGCGTGCCATCCAGGCCCGAGGACGCCCTGCCCGCCCTGCTCGCCGCCATTCGCGAGGCCGGCATCGATTCGCTGCCGTGGAGCAAGCATGCGCAGGCCTTGCGCGCGCGCGTCGCGTGCCTGCGCGAGTGGTGCCCGCAGTTGCATCTTCCCGATCTCGCGGATGCGGCACTGCTCGATTCATTGGAAGACTGGCTCGCACCCTACCTCGGCGGCAAGACGCGATTGGACTCGCTCATCTCCGCGATGCTCGGCGAAGCGCTGGCCTCGCGGCTCGACTACGCGCAGCGCAAGTCTGTGGACGAGCTCGCGCCGGAGTCCTTGATCGTGCCGACCGGCAATCACCGCGAGCTGCATTACGAATTCGGCAAGCCGCCGGTGCTGGCGGTGAAATTGCAGGAACTGTTTGGCCTTGCCGACACGCCACGCATCGCGGACGGCAAAATTGCGGTGACCTTGCATCTGCTTTCGCCGGCGCAGCGGCCGATCCAGGTCACTCAGGATTTGCGCGGCTTCTGGGAACGCACCTATCCGGAAGTGAAGAAGGAATTGAAGGGGCGCTACCCACGCCACCCATGGCCCGACGATCCGTGGAATGCCAAGCCGACCGCGCGCGCCAAGCCCCGCCGCTGACAGCATTTCGCCAGATCCGTGTGGAACCATCTTGCACGCGGCTAGTCCAAGCACGAACGCATCCATCGCAAGAGATTCCGTCATGACCAAACCTTCGCAAGCCCTCGTCTGGATGCTCGGCTTTCTCGGCGCCGTCGCGGTACTCGCCGTGTTGCTGGCGACGAAGCTTATCGCGAACTTCCAGGCCAATCCGTTCTTCAACGGGGTGATCCTCGCGGTGCTCGTGTTCGGCATCTTCGTCAACTTCCGCCAGGTGCTGCTGCTGGCGCGCGAGATCGAATGGATCGAGGCGTTCAAGCGTTCGCCGCCGGATCGGCCGCTGCCGGTCAAGCCGCGCCTGCTCGCGCCGATGGCGCGCATGTTCGCCGGTCGCGAGCGCGCGAAGTTCTCGCTGTCCACACAATCGCTGCGCTCGGTGCTGGACAGCGTGTACCTGCGCCTGGAGGAATCGCGCGACTTGTCGCGCTACCTCGTTGGCCTGGCGATCTTCCTCGGCCTGCTCGGCACGTTCTGGGGATTGCTCGTCACGATCCGTTCCGTGGCCGACATCATCGGTTCCCTCGGCGTCGGCAGCGATCCCGCGGCCATGTTCAATACGCTCAAGGAGAACCTCAAGGAACCGCTGTCCGGCATGTCGACGAGTTTTTCCACGTCGCTGTTCGGACTCGCCTCGTCGCTCGTGCTCGGATTCCTCGATCTGCAGTCGGGTCACGCGCAAAATCGTTTCTACAACGAACTCGAAGACTGGCTTTCCAGCATGACGCGGCTGTCGTCCGGCGCCTTGCACGGCGACGGCGAGGCGAGCGTGCCGGCCTACGTGCAGGCGCTGCTCGAACAAACCGCCGACGGCCTGGAGCGCATGCAGCGCGCACTGACAGAATCCGAGCGCGAGCGGCGCAGTTCCGGCGAACAGTTCGGCGAATTGAACACCCAGCTTGGCCGCCTCGCCGATCTGCTCAGCCGCGAGACGCGTGAATTCCGCAGTCTCGCCGAAACCCAGGAAGAACTTAAGAATGCCCTGAAAACGATTGCCGCCGCACCGAACGGCAACGAACGCCTGTCCGACGACCTGCGCGGCGAGCTGCGCCTGCTCTCGCGCACGATCGCGGCCGCGGTTGACGGCAAGCGTGGGGCCATGCAATGAACAGTCTTGCGCGCCGGCGCCGCGCGCTCGACATCTGGCCGGGATTTGTCGACGCGCTGTCGTCGCTGATCCTGGTGATGGTGTTCGTGCTGCTTATCTTCGCGATCGGCCAGTTCGTGTTGTCGCAGACCATCGCCGGCAAGAACCGAGCCCTGGCCGATCTCAACGCGCAGATCGCGCAACTCGCGAAAACCCTGTCGCTGGCGCAGGACAACAACACCGCTCTGAACATCAAGGTGAAAGAGCTATCCGCCTCGCTCGGCCAAACGACCGGCGAACGCGATACGCTCAAGTCCCAGCTCGACGTCGCGACCTCGCAGGCGACCAAGCTCACTGCCGACATCGCCGCGCTCAGCGAACTCAAGGCGCAACTCGAGCAACAGGTCGCGAGCCTGGGCGCCGAACTCGACACCTCGAAGAAGAATCTCGTCGCCGCGACCGATCTCAACACGCACAACGCCGCCCAGATCGAACTGCTCAACCGCCAGATTGCCGCGGTGCGCGATCAGTTGAGCAAGCTTTCCGCCGCGCTCGATCTCGCCAACTCGAACGTGAAGGACAAGGACCGCAAGATCGCCGACCTCGGTGTTCAACTCAATCTCGCGCTCGCGAACAAGGTCAACCAGCTCGAGAAATACCGCTCCGAATTCTTCGGCAAGCTGCGCGCGGCGCTCGGCAACCGCGCCGACATCCGCGTCGTCGGCGACCGCTTCGTGGTGCCGACCGACGTACTGTTCGATTCCGGATCGGCCGACCTGAATCCGACCGCACAGATGCAGTTGGCCAAACTCGCGCAGACTCTGAACGCAGTGGCGGCAGAGATTCCGTCCAATCTCGACTGGATCGTGCGCATCGACGGACACACCGACAAACGCCCGATCCACACCACGCAATTCGCGTCAAACTGGGAGCTGTCGACCGCGCGCGCGGTGGCGATCGTCAAATACCTCGTCGTGCAGGGCATTCCCGCGAACCGGCTGTCGGCGAATGGCTTTGGCCAGTTCCAGCCGCTGGATCCCGCCGACACGCCCGAGGCCTACGCGAAGAACCGGCGCATCGAGATCCAGTTGACCAACCGCTGAGGCCGCGCCGCGAAACCGGCCGCGTCGCTCAAGCCCGCTTGCGCTTTCTCGCCAGGCGTTTTTCCTCCGCCAATGCGGCGGCGGCAAGTGTCGTGAGCGGCACCTTGAGCACCTGACTCAATTTGGCCGCCAGCGGCAGGCGGATGTTCACCGTCTTGCCCTGTTCGAGCTCGTACAGATAGCTCGGCGTCGTGCCGACGATCATAGCGACTTGCCGCACGCTGAGCTTGCGCTGTTCACGCTTGGAAATAAGCAATTCACCGAATTTCATTGGACTTCACCTTCGCCGCGATTTCGATGATTATCCGCTAGAGCGAGTCGCTTGGCTATCGGAACCAGAAAGAGTCAAGCCCGACGCGCCGGTTCGCGCTGGCTGAATATCACGCTGCCCAGGATCAGTGCGCCGGAAACGAGCATGGTCGATGTCGGCGTTTCGCCGAGCAGCAGCCACGCCCAGCCGACGCCGAATACCGGGATCAGGTAGTTGCAGGTCGCCGCGCGTGTGGCGGAAATACGCTGGATCAGGCGAAAGAACAGGAAATACGCGAAGCCGGTGCATACCACACCGAGCGCGATCGCGGCCAGCCACGACGACGCCGGTACCGAATCCGCCGGCCAGGTCGCGAACGCGAATGGTGCGAGCATCAGCGCCGAACAACTCAGCGTACCGGCGACGCCAACGACCGGTTGCAGATCGCCGAGCTTGCGCTTGGTCAGGTTGACGGCAATGCCGTAGCAAAACGAGGCAAGCGTGCCGGCGATCGCGGCGAGCATGATGTTGTCGCCCGCGGTGCGTCCGCTGGCAAGAACGACGACGCCGACGAATCCGCTGATCAGTGCCATCGCCCGGCGCGTGCCGATGCGCTCGCCGTAGAAGACGAATGCGATCAGAGCGGTGAACAGCACGGTCATGCTGTTCGCGATCGCGCCGATGCCGGCCGGGGCGCGTTCGGCGCCCCAGGCGAACAGGGAAAAGGGAATCGCCGAGTTGAGCACGCCGACGACGGCAAGCCGGCGCCAATGCGCGGCATCGAGCTGCTTGCGCGCGCGCCACAAAAACGGCGAGAGCAGCAGTGCACCGAGCATTACGCGCACCTCGACCAGCGGCAGCGGACCGAAATGCGGCGCGGCGATGCGCATGAACAGGAACGAGCCGCCCCAGATCGCCCCGAGCAGGACGATTTCCAGCGGCGTGCGCCAATCGCGGGTCATGGTTGCAGAATCCTCGTTTGTCCGGGAGCGAGCCCATCCAGCGCCACGTCGCCGATGCGCACGCGGACCAGACGCAAGGTCGGCAATCCGACCGCGGCGGTCATGCGCCGCACCTGGCGGTTGCGGCCCTCGCGGATGGTGAGTTCGATCCAGGCGTCGGGCACGGTCTTGCGGAAACGTACCGGCGGATCGCGCGGCCACAGCCAGGCCGGCGCACGCGGCAGCCGCTTTGCATCCGCAGGCAAGGTCCGGCCATCATTCAACAGTATGCCTTTGCGCAATTGTCCGATCTGCGCATCGCCCGGATCGCCCTCAACCTGCACGAGATAGGTTTTCGGCGTCTGCTTGCGTGGGTCGGTCAGGCGCTGCGCCAGCGCGCCGTCGTCGGTGAGCAGGAGCAATCCTTCACTGTCGTAATCGAGCCGGCCGGCGGGATAGACATCCGGAATCTTCACGTACTCCGCCAGCGTGCGCCGTTTCGGTTCGTTGCGGTCGGTGAACTGGCACAGCACGTTGAACGGCTTGTTGAGCGCGATCAACACCGGGCAATCCCGCAGATGCGAACGGCCGCGCGTGGCGGCCGTTCGCAATGCAGCATCGTCATGCGCCAGTTCAATTCTTCGCCGGCTTGCCTGCATTGTCCGCCGGAGCGGAAAAGATCTGGTCGCCCTGCGGCTTGACGAAGCGCAGGGTCATGCGGTCGGATTCGCCGATCGCGAGATACTTGTCCTTGTCCTTGTCGCCGAGCGTCAAGGTCGGCGGCAGCGTCCACACGCCTTTGGGATGGTCGTGATCGTCCTTCGGATTCGCGTTGACCTCGCTCTTGCCGTCGAGCTTGAAACCGGCGTCGGTGGCAAGCTTGATCACGTAATCCTCGGGCAGGTAACCGCTGTTCTTGATCTTCGCCAGGTCCGCTCCCGGCGTGGCGCGATGATCGACCACGCCAAGCACGCCGCCGGGCTTGAGCACGTCGAAGAAGGCCTTGAACATGCCGGGCGCGTAGTCGCCCATGACCCAGTTGTGGACGTTGCGGAACGTCACGACCATGTCCGCTGAACCCGGCGCGCCGAGGTTCGGCGCCTTCGGGTCGTATTGCACGACCTTGGCCTTGCCGTACTGCGCCGGGTCGGCAGCGAACATTTTCTCCAGCGCCGTCTTGTCCTGCGCGGCCTCGCCGGCGGGCTTTTTCGGAATGGTGATGGCAGCGGTGTAGCTGCCATCGTCCTTCATCAGCGGCGCGAGGACTTGCGCATACCAGCCGCCACCGGGCGTGATTTCGATCAGGTTCATGCCGGGCTTGAGGCCGAAGAATTCCAGCGTCTGCTTCGGATGCCGGTACTGGTCGCGCGCAGTGTTCGCGGCCTCGCGCCAGTTGCCGGCGAGTACGGCGTCGATCTTCGCGTCGAACATCTGCTGCGCGCTTTGTGGCGGCGGCGGATTAGCCGGTTGGTCGGCCACCTTCGGCGGCGGCACGGCGGGCGCCGGAGCCGGCGCCTGCGATTGGCCGCAGGCGGACAGGGCCAGCGCGATGACTGCCAGTACAAATGTGTGCTTATTCATAACAACCTCCTTGGGGTCGGTTGGGCATTCGGGAATCGATGAATGACCGTCGCGAGCGATGACAGGTCGCGTGCCGCCAGCGCGCAGGAACCGGAGTTTACTCGGATGTAAATGAGGATTCCGAGCACTGCCGGAACGCGAGATGTCGAGCGCAGCAGGTCATTCGCGGTTCCATTACATCGCGGCGATTAAAGCATCGCCGAATTCCGAACACTTCAGCAACTTCGCGCCATCCATCATGCGCGCGAAATCGTAGGTCACGGTCTTGGCGGCGATGGTCTTGTCCATGGCAATAATGATGGCGTCGGCCGCTTCGGCCCAGCCCAGGTAGCGCAGCATCATCTCGCCCGACAGGATCACCGAACCCGGGTTGACCTTGTCCTGGTTCGCATACTTCGGCGCGGTGCCGTGCGTAGCCTCGAACACGGCGTGGCCGGTGACGTAGTTGATGTTGCCGCCCGGCGCGATGCCGATGCCGCCGACTTCCGCGGCGAGCGCGTCGGAAATGTAATCGCCGTTCAAGTTCAACGTGGCGACGACGTCGTACTCTTTCGCGCGGGTCAGGATCTGCTGCAGGAAGGCGTCGGCGATGACGTCCTTCACCACGATCTCGTGGCCGTTGTTCGGATTCTTGAACGTGCACCACGGGCCG
>JAICYA010000417.1 GCA_025934455.1 Rudaea sp. | reverse complement strand
GATGCCATGGCGCCGCAAATAATCCGGCAAGGTTTCCGCGCTGCGACAGTTGCTGGCGAGGCGCGGAAGATCGCGGATCACGAGTCCGGCGGCTTGCACTCGCCCGGATTCCTCGTCGGTCGCGTTGCAGCCGGTGTTGCCGATGTGCGGGTAGGTCAGCGTGACGATCTGTTGCGCATACGACGGATCGGTCAGGATTTCCTGATAGCCCGTCATCGCCGTGTTGAACACCACCTCGCCAACGGTTTGCCCATCCGCGCCGATCGAATTGCCGCAGAAGATGCTGCCGTCTGCAAGAGCGAGAATGGCTGGAGTCATGTTCGAATTCGCCTGAAAACTCTGGATACGCGCCGACCCGCGGGCTGGTGAGAACCAGTCCGGGGATCGATACAACGGGCGAGTGGGAATTTTACCGGTGATTCGACGTCGCGTCCATCACAACAGCCAATCGATCGGCAGCCAGCCCAGCACAGTCACGAAAGCCCGCTGCCAAAACGTGCTGCCAGGTTCGCGCCGATGCACAATCTCGATGCCCTCGTTGCGCTCGACCCATTCCAGGCGATGCCCGCACAGGCGCACCTCGTAGGCGTATTCCGCAACGTCGTGCGTGAACACGTCCGCACTGGCACCCGCCATTGCGGCACTGTCGATGACGAATCCCATCTCGGTATTCAGGCGTACCGAGCGCTGGTCGAAATTGAACGAGCCGATGAACAGGCGCTGGCGGTCCACTGAAAACGTCTTGGCATGCAGGCTCGACGCCGAGCTGCCGTGGAAGCCCTGCGCCCGCCACCAGCGTCGTCGCGCTGGCGAGCTGCGGCGCAACTCGTAGAGTTTCACGCCGGCGCGCAGCAGCTTGTGGCGGCGTTTGGCGTAACCCGCATGCACGGCGAGCACATCGGTCGCTTCCAGCGCATTGGTCAGCAAGGCCACATGCAGGCCCTCGCGCGCACGGCTGCAGAAAAACCCCGTGCCGCGCGCGGTCGGCACGAAGTAGGGGGAAATCACGAACAACTCGCGTTCGACGCCGCCAAGGGTGCGCGCCAGGCGCAACACCATCAAGTCGGTGTCGCGTTCGTGGGCCAGGCCCTTCTTGGGATCGTCGCTGAGCAGGCGCGTCGGCGCCCATGTCATGGCCTGCCGCCCAGCCATAAGGTCGCGCACCAGCGCCGAACGCCGGATCGAATCCAGGTACGCCACCGCCTTCGGACCCTGCACGCGCGCATTTGCTTCCACGGCAAAATTCTCCAGCGCATCGGCGGCCGCGGCAGGCAGCACGCGCGCGGCGGGAACCGCCGACGCGCTGTTCCAGTAGCGCTCGAAATCCTGTTCGACCGCATCGGCGACGGGACCGATGCCGAGCACGTCCAGGTCCACGAACAACGCCTGCTTGCCGGCATCGAAGTATTCGTCGCCGATGTTGCGCCCGCCCACGATCGTCGCCTGCGCGTCGGCGGTGAACGACTTGTTGTGCATGCGCCGGTTCAGGCGCGAGAAATCGGTGAGATAGCCGAGCCAGCGCCAGCGCCGCTGGTGGAACGGATTGAACAGGCGGATTTCGATGCGTGCATGGCTGTCGAGCGCGGCGAGTACCGCATCCAGACCGGCGGTGTTGTTGTCGTCCAGCAGCAGGCGCACGCGCACGCCGCGATCCGCCGCCCGGCGCAATGCCTCGAACAAGATCGTGCCGGACAAGTCGTTGCGCCAGATGTAGTACTGCACGTCCAGCGTACGCGTCGCTGCGTCCGCGAGCAGCACGCGTGCGGCCAGACTGTCGCGTCCGTCGTGCAGGGCGACGAGTCCGGACTCATCCGCATGCGCGCGCGTTTGCGCCGCCAGCGAATCTTCCAGCGGACAGGCGGCGGATAGCGTGACTTCTTGCGCCGTGGCGGACATGCGCCAATGCTGCCGCGCGCGCGTGGAAATGTCGAATAGGCGAAAAAGACGAAGCCCGCTCGCGCGGGCTCCTGAGTGAAATGGCGTCCCCAGGGGGATTCGAACCCCCGTTACCGCCGTGAAAGGGCGATGTCCTGGGCCTCTAGACGATGGGGACGTG
>JAICYA010000107.1 GCA_025934455.1 Rudaea sp. | reverse complement strand
GCTGGAAAAGCGCTTGAACGCCTGACGGATGCGTTCCTGCTGCACCGGCGGCAGGCGCTTGAACTTCTCGTAGCGCTCGCGCAATTGCGTGCGCTGGTCGAGCGTCAACGCGTTCCACTTCTGGAAGCGCTGGCGCGCGTCCGCACGCTGTTCCGGGTTCAGCGTCGTCCAACGCTGCGCGCCGCGCTGCAGGCGCTGTTGCGCGGCCGGAGAAAGCGTGTCCCACTTGTCCTGCGCCGATGCCAGCACCTGCTGTTCGGCGGGACTCAGGCTCGACCACGGTATCGGTGCCGCCGGCCCGGCGGCAGTCGGTGCGGATGCGTCCTGCGCCCGCGCAGCGCAAGGTGCGAGGCAAAGCGCGAACAGGACGGCGATGGCGGGACGCGGCAGGCGCATGGTTCAGCCGTTGTTGTCCTGGTCCTGCACATCGAGCCAGGCGTAGAAATCCAGGTCCTGCATCATCTCCATGTCGTCGCCGCTCGCAATCATGTCCAGGTCGCCGGCATTCACGGCATTGCCGCTCGCACTGGCCGCCAGCGCAGCCTGCGCGGGTATCGCGGTCGGGGCGCGACGCCCATGCCACACGCCCACGGCAAGCAGCAGCGCACACGCGCCGGCCAGCCCGGCCGGCAGGAACACCCAAGCCGCACGGCGACGCGGCGCGCGCTGCGCCAGCGCGGCCTGGCGCGCGCGATTCAACCGCGACAACGTGGCGGCATCGAGCGCCTGCGCGGATTCGTCGAGCACGCTGCGCGCCTGGTCGGTCCACGGTGGAAGTACGTTGTCGTTCATGCGTGATCCTCCAGTGCGCGACGCAACGCGGCGAGCGCGCGCGACAGGTGCGTCTTCACGCTGCCCTCGCTGCAGCGCATGGTACTCGCGGTGGCGGCGACGTCGAAACCTTCCCACACGCGCAGCAGGAAGGCCTGGCGCTGACGCAGCGGCAGATTTCCGAGCGCGGCGTCAAGCGCGTGCGCGGCCTCGTTGCCGGCCAGGCGCAGCAAGGGTCCCGGATCGTTCGTGTCCGGCGCCTGCGCGATCTCGTCGTGTTCGTCGTCATCGTCGTTGCGCGTCCATACCCCCAGCCAGCGACTGCGCACGTTGCGGCGCCGGTGCCAGTCGTTGAGGCGGCTGTCGAGGACACGGTAAAACAGCGGCGCCCAGTCGGCGGCCGGTTTGGCGGCATAATGGCGCGCGAAACCGAACATCGCGTCCTGCACCAGATCCAGCGCCTCGTCGCGATTGCCCGTGGCGAGTTCGGCCATGCGCAGGGCGCGGCGTTCGACGCTTTTCAGGAACTGATCGAGCGTGCGCTCGCCGGTGTTTTCCGCATCCACGCGCGCAGGATTCCAGATGGCCGGGGCCGTCAATGCGATTGTATGCGTCATGGCCTTTGGGAATAAGCTCGTCCACTATCCTGCAACGCGGCAGGCCCGTCGCGGTTGACGCAAAACCAGGGAAATTGCGCATTTCCGCACCAGCCGGTTTTGCACAGGCCGGCAGGCACCGGGGTGAGAGATCAATAGAGCTGCCGAAATGCGCCAATGTATACCAAATTTTTGTTTATAACCTATTGATTCAAAATGTCTATTTCAGGCTGGTTAAAAATTCACCAAGGCGTCGCCGGGCGCATAACTACGCGCCTGTCACGGCGCTGTACAAGGAGCCATGCACAGACTTATCCACATCCTTTGTGGATAAGCGACAAAACTGTTTTTCATCAATTATTTATACATTATTTCTGAGCATTTACTTACGATTTTCTCGCAAGCCATGATTTTTACGCCAAACCGTCCGATTCCAGCCACGTGAAATCGCCTGCGCCCATGGTCTTGCGCGTAGCGGTTCCGGTGCCGCTGCCGCAGTTGTTCGACTACCTGCCGCCGCCGGGAATCGCTGCACACGCGATCGCGCGCGGCACGCGCGTGAGCGTTCCCTTTGGAAGAAGCCGAAGCGTGGGCATCGTCGTCGATGCCTGCGCCATATCCGAAATTCCCGCTGCGCGCCTCAAGCCAATCGCGGCGGTACTCGATCCGGCGCCGCTGCTGTCCGATGAATTGATGGCGACGCTGGAATGGACGGCGCGCTACTACCAGCATCCCTTGGGCGAAGTGCTGGACACGGCGCTGCCGGCAACGCTGCGCAGGCCGCGGCCATTGCCATCCGATGGCGAAGCGGCATTGACACTGACCATCAGCGCCACGTTTGCCGCGACCAAGTCCGGCAGCGCCAGCGCGCGCTTGCTGGAATTGCTGCGCGGCGGGCCCGCGGCGTATTCGAAGCTCGACGCGCAATTTCCCGATTGGCGCAGCGCCGCGGCCAATCTGCGCCGGCGCGGACTCATCGAAACCATCCGCATCGATGCGACAACGCCGCCGCCCGTGTGCATCACGCCGCCGCCGCTGACCGGCGAACAAGGCGCCGCGGTTGCGGCGATTGCGGCCGAATCCGGAAAATTCGCGCCGTTTGCGCTCGACGGCATCACCGGCAGCGGCAAGACCGAGGTCTATCTTGCGCTCGCCGCGCCGGCGCTCGCGCGTGGCGAACAAGTGCTCGTACTGGTTCCGGAAATCGGCCTGACCCCGCAGTTGCTGCGGCGTTTCCGCGAACGCCTCGCCGCACCGGTGCACGCGCTGCATTCGGATCTGGCCGATGGCGAGCGCACGCGCGCCTGGCTCGCCGCCGCGCGCGGCGAATCCTGCGTCGTCCTCGGCACGCGCTCGGCGGTGTTCGTGCCGCTACCGCGCGCAGGCCTCATCGTCGTCGACGAGGAACACGACACTTCGTACAAGCAGCAGGACGGGCTGCGTTACCACGCGCGCGACTTGGCGCTCGTGCGCGGCAAGGCGCTCAATGTTCCTGTCGTGCTCGGTTCCGCCACGCCGTCGCTGGAGACGCTGGCGAATGTCGAAGCCGGACGCTATCGCCACCTGCACCTGTCCTCGCGTCCCGGCGCGGCGCGCATGCCCGCCGTGCGCACCATCGATTTGCGCAGCAAGCGCCTGGCCGATGGTTTGGCACCGGAACTGATCGCCGGCATCCGCGATTGTCTCGCGCGCGGCGAGCAGGCCCTTCTGTTCCGCAACCGGCGCGGCTACGCACCGGTACTGATGTGCCGCGCCTGCGGCTGGCATGCCGCCTGTGCACGCTGCGACAAGCCGTTGACGTGGCATCGCGGCGAGGCGCGCCTGCGTTGCCATCACTGAGGCGCGCAACAACTCGTGCCGGACCAGTGCCCGGACTGCGGGCAACCCGGACTGGCACCGCAAGGCTTGGGTACCGAACGCATGGAGGAGGCGCTGGCGGTACTGTTCCCGCGCGCGCCCATCGTGCGTATCGATCGCGAAACCGCGCGTGGCAAGGGCGCAGTCGAAAATCTGCTCAACTCGATCGCGCCGGATCAACCCGGAATCCTCGTCGGTACACAGATGCTGGCCAAGGGTCATGATCTTCCGAACCTGACTTTTGTCGGCCTGATCGGCGTGGATAGCGGCCTGTTCAGCGCAGATTTCCGCGCCAGCGAACGCCTGTGCCAGCTCATCGTGCAGGTTTCCGGGCGCGCCGGACGCGCGTTGAAACCCGGTCAGGTTTGGCTGCAGACGCATCATCCGGATCACCCATTGCTGCGCGATTTGCTGAAATTTGGCTATGCGCAAGTCGCACGCGAACTGCTGGTCGAGCGCCGCGAGGCGGGACTGCCGCCCTACGCTCATTTGGCGTTGTTGCGCGCCGAGGCAAAAACGCCGACCGCCGTGGAGGAATTCCTCGCCGCCGCCGCCGACGTTGCGCAATCTCCGAAGGACCTGAGCCTGCTCGGCCCCATGCCCGCGCCGATGCCACGCCGTGCCGGATCGCACCGCGGGCAACTGCTGCTCAGCGCCGATGAACGCAAGGCGCTGCATGCCTTTCTCTCGCCGTGGCTCGCGCGCGTGCGCGAACTGCGGCAGGCGCGGCGCGTGCGCTGGTCGATCGACGTGGATCCGGTGGATTTGTACTAATTCAATCCGCCAAAAACAAAACGGCCCGCGAGGGGCCGTTTAGGAATTGCTCTTGTTGAAAAGTGCGGCCACGGATGGCCGCTTCGTGATTTTCGCGATCAGGGACGATCGCACAAATTACATCGCGAACGCCGCCCGCATCTTCTTCATCGCGTTGACTTCGACCTGGCGGATGCGTTCAGCGGAAACGCCGTATTCGTCGGCGAGTTCCTGCAAGGTCGCCTTGTCGCCGTCCCGGAGCCAGCGCCGCGTGATGATGTCGCGCGAGCGCGCGTCGAGCTTGGCCAGGCCGTTTTGCAGCGAATCCAGTTCGGATGCTTCCTGACTTTCGCTCTCCAGCGCCTGATACGGATCGGCGGTGTGATCGACCAGATACGCCACCGGCGCGGGCTTCTCGTCGTCGTCCGCGTCGGCCGGTGCGTCGAACGCCATGTCGTGGCCGGACAGGCGCGATTCCATCTCCAGCACATCAGCGGTAGAAACGCCCAAATCCTTGGCCACGGTCGCGACTTCGGCCGCGTTCATCCAGCCCAGGCGCTTCTTGCTCTTGCGCAGGTTGAAGAACAGCTTGCGCTGCGCCTTGGTCGTGGCGACCTTGACGATGCGCCAATTGCGCAGGATGAATTCGTGCATCTCGGCGCGAATCCAGTGCACGGCGAACGAAACCAGGCGCACGCCGACGTCCGGATCGAAGCGCTTGACCGCCTTCATCAGGCCGATATTGCCTTCCTGGATCAGATCGGCGAGCTGCAGGCCATAGCCCGAGTAGCCGCGCGCGACGTGCACGACGAAGCGCAGGTGCGCCATGACCAAGCGCCTGGCGGCATCGAGGTCGTTTTCGCCGACATAACGGCGCGCCAGTGCCTGTTCTTCCTCAACCGTCAGCACCGGAATCTGATGCACGGCACCGACATAGGCATCGAGACTGCCGATCGCACTGGGGATCGGCAGATTGTTGGCAACCAAAGCAGAAGCGGTCATTGAAACCTCCCGTATGAACGCAATTTTAGCACTCGTGAAGTTGGAGTGCTAAACAAGCCCTGAAGTTCAAACTGGCCTCGCGGCCAGATTTACTACACCGAATAGTACATTAAATGTCCAGGCCTGTCAATCCGCCCCCGGCATCCGGACAACTGACGCATATCAATGTCCGCCAATTCACCGCATGGCAGATTGGCAGCGTACGAATGCGGAGAAGTCCCATGATCAGCACGCGCACGTCGAAACCCACTCCGATCTTTCCAGCCGCCCACCGGCCGGCAACCCGCGATACCGCCTCGACCGAGCCGCAATGGCGGGAAAAACTGCGCGACGGCACCACGGTCCTCATCCGGCCCATCCACCCGGCCGATATCGAACTGGAACGGCGTTTCATCGCGGAGCTTTCACCCGAATCGCGGCGCCTGCGCTTCCTCGGTCAGATCGGCACGCCGAGCCCGGCTCTTCTCGACCAGCTCACGCATCCCGACCCCCGACGTGATGCCGCGTTCGTCGCGCTGATTGCGGAAGGCGCGGCCAAACGCGAGATCGGGGTCGCCCGTTTCAGCGCGCAGGCGGATGGACGGCGCTGCGAATGCGCGGTGACGGTGAGTGAAGACTGGCGCAATCGCGGACTCGCCACCGTTCTCATGCAGCACCTGATCGAAGTCGCACGCCGGCGCGGCATCGAATCCATGTATTCGTTGGACGCGGCCGAAAATCCCGCCATGGACGATCTGGCCGCGCATCTGGGCTTCACCTGCCGGCGCGATCCGGAAAACGCGACGCAAGTGCTGCATACCCTCGACCTTGCGGCCGCGAGCGTGTGAGACGCCATGAAAATTCATGATGTGATGACGATCGATCCGGCCGTGGTGAACGCCGGCACCAGCGTGTTCGAGGCAATGCGCCTGATGCTCGAGCGTCGCGTCAGCGGATTGCCGGTAACCGACGCGCACGGCGTGTTGGTCGGCATCGTCAGCGAGGGCGACTTCCTGCGCCGCGGGGAACTCGGCACCGAGAAACATCGCCGCCGCTGGGTGGAGTGGCTGACCAGTCCGGGCAAGCTCGCCGATGAGTACACCGACGCGCATGCACTGAGCGTGGGCCAGATCATGACCACGGACGTACAGACCATCGCGCCCGACGCGGCGCTGGTCGAGGCCGTGCAGGCAATGGAAAAACACCACATCAAGCGCCTGCCGGTGACCGCGAACGGCAAGCTGGCCGGCATCGTCAGCCGCGCCGACCTGATGCGTGCCTTCCTCACCCACGTGCCGCGTACGGCCGCAGCCGCCACGTCCGACACGGCGCTGCGCGATCGCATTGCCGCCGAGATCGACCGCCAGGCGTGGGGGCCGGGCGCACTCGTGCATGTTGGCGTCGACGGCGGCGTGGCGACCTTGCACGGCGTGCTCGTCGACGACCGCATGCGCCGTGCGTTGCGCGTGCTCGCGGAAAACGTCTGTGGCGTCGGCCAGGTGCGCGATCGCCTGACCACGATCGAACCGATGACCGGCGCGATCGTGCGTTCCGGGGACGATTAAACCAGCGTCGCCGCGGCACGCGCGGCGATCCATTCCTCGTTGGTCGGCTCGACGGCGACCAGAACCCTGCTCGACGGCGCGGAGATGACCGGCGCGTCCGCGGCATTCGCCGCCGCATCGAGCTCGACACCAAGGAAGCGCAGGCCCGCACAGACGCGTTCGCGCATCGGCGCGCTGTGCTCGCCGATGCCAGCCGTGAACGCGAGCAGGTCCAGACCACCCAGTACCGCCGCCAACGATCCCGTTTCGCGCACGATGCGGTGCACGTAAAGGGCCAG
>JAICYA010000345.1 GCA_025934455.1 Rudaea sp. | reverse complement strand
GGGGTCAATTGCCTCTGTTCGACGCCGGCGTTGTTGAAAGCAAAATCCAATCGTCCGAACGTCTCGATCGTCTTCTCCAGCGCCGCCTTCACCTCCTCGGCCCGCGTCACGTCACAGCTGACGGCGAGCGCCCGCCCGCCGGCATCTTCAATCATGCGTGCAGTTTCCCGGTTGTCCTGGTCGGACACGTCGGCGACCACGATGCTGGCGCCTTCGCGGGCAAATGCCAGCGCCGCCGCACGGCCAATGCCGTTGGCTGCCCCGGTCACGAACGCGACCTTTCCCTTGAAGCTTTCGTTTGACATTGTCTTTTCCTGATTCATCTGTTGCGCGACTCGAGGTATTGCTCGTCGCTGACCTTCTCCATCCAGTCCACGACCTTGCCGTTCTCGTCGTGTTCCTGGATCGCGATATGCGACATCGCCGTTGTGGGCGTCGCGCCATGCCAATGCTTCTTGCCGGGCGGACAGGTGATGACATCGCCGGGGCGGATTTCCTCTTTCGGTTCGCCCCAACATTGCGTCCAGCCCAGTCCCGAGACGACGATCAGGGTCTGCCCCAGCGGATGCGTGTGCCAGTTGCTGCGCGCTCCCGGCTCGAAGGTGACCAACCCGCCGCTGACGCGGGCCGGATCGGGCATCGCGAACAGCGGGTCCACTCGCACATTGCCGGTGAAATTCTCCGCTGAGCCCGTGCTGGAAGGCCGTGAACCGTTGCGCTGGATGGTACTCATGGTCAGACTCCTGCTTCGTCGAAGACGCGTTGCGCGATCGGAAGCGCCGTGTTGGCCGTCGGCCAGCCAGAGTAAAACGCAAGATGCGTGATGACTTCGATCAGTTCATCGCGGCTGATGCCGTTCTCAAGCGCCTTCTTCAGATGGAATGGCAGTTCGTTGGTGCGATAGAGCGCGATCAGACTGGCGACGGTGATCAGACTGCGATCGCGCGGCGAAAGGCCAGGTCGCTCCCAGACCTCGCCGAACAGGACCTTATCGGTGTAAGCGGCGAGTGCCGGCGCGATATCGCCGAACGCTTTGCGGGCAGAGGTGGGCTCGTTGGACATGGTGATCTCCGGGCGGTGCCTGATCGGGTTGTGATAACTGGAACTCTACGCCCCGCGGCCGCGCACGATAAGGTGGTAAATTGCGCACGTACCCATGAATCGTGCTCATGAATGTCCCGCACCAACATCAATGATCTGCTCGCCTTCATCGCGATTGCGCGAGAGCACAGCTTCACCAGGGCCGCCGCGAAGCTTGGCGTTTCCCAATCGGCGCTGAGCCATACCCTGCGCGGGCTGGAGACGCGATTGGGTGTGCGACTGCTCAACCGCACCACCCGCAGCGTCGCACCAACGCAGGCGGGCGAACGTCTGCTTCAAAGCGTGGCGCCTCGGTTCGAGGAAATCGAGGCGGAATTGTCCGCCCTGAATACGCTGCGGGACAAACCTGCGGGCACCATCCGCATCAGCTCAGCCGACTACGCGGCAAACACGATCCTGCTGCCGAAGCTGGCGAAATTCCTGCCGAGGTATCCGGACATCAAGGTCGAGATCGGCATTGACGATCGGCTGGTGGACATCGTGGCGGATCGATTCGATGCAGGCGTGCGCGACGGCGAGCAAGTCGCAAAGGACATGATCGCCGTGCGCATCGGGCCGGACCTGCGCATGGCGGTGGTGGGTGCACCCTCCTACTTCGCCAAACACCCACCGCCGAAGAAGCCGCAGGATCTGACCCATCACGCTTGCATCAACCTGCGCCTGCCCACGCGCGGCGGCCTCTATGCATGGGAGTTCGAGAAGAGTCGGCGCAAGTTGAACGTGCACGTCGAGGGCCAGCTCATCTTCAACCGTCCTGCCCAGATGCTCAACGCAGCCTTGGCGGGTTTGGGACTGGCGTACTTGCTGGAAGATGTGGTTCGGCCCTATCTCGATGCAGGACGACTCAAGCGTGTGCTCGAGGACTGGTGTCCGCCATTTTCCGGCTATCACCTGTATTACCCGAGCCGCCGCCAGCCTTCACCGGCCTTTGCGGTCCTGGTGGATGCGTTGCGCTATCGCTGATACGCATTGACGCCAATGATGGCATTCGCGCGTCATCGGGCCGGGGGATGGATCCAATCAGCGCACCCTTTTTGGTCGGCTGCGCTGCGACTACCGTTCGCGCAGATGCAGCCGCGGAATCCATTTTCGTGGAAGAGTACACACTTGAATGGCAGCTATCGCGCGGTTTGGTAGCGGTCGCCTGGTTGTGGCCGATCGCAGGCGGCGCCGATGTTTCGCCGGCGTGCGATCAGCTGCGCGTGACGCGCGGTTTCCTTGACGCTTTCGTGGGTGCGCTGGCCGCCGCCGGGAGCGCGGCAATTTCATTGCGTAATGCGTCGGCTTGCGCAATCGCGGGATCGCCGATGCTTTCAGCGCCAGCATGCCGAAAGGTTTCATCGAGCAGTCGCAATGCCTTCTCCGGCTGGCCTTGGCGCGACCGAAAGCTGGCCAGGCTCAATGCCGCGCGTTGTTCCCACGCCGTTGCGCCTTGCTCCCGCGAAGTATCGAGCGCCCGTTGGTAGTACTGTTCGGCGTCATCGGACCTTCCGTGTTGTTCGCTGCGTTTGCCGACGGCGCGCCACACTTCGGCCGCACTCCACAATCCTTCTCCCGCGACAACGCGTGCAACCATTGCGTCGTCGACCAGGTCGGCGCAGAACGTCACCAGCATTTCCTTGTGGGGCGCATCGTACGTGGACAACTGGTCCGACACTTCACG
>JAICYA010000490.1 GCA_025934455.1 Rudaea sp. | reverse complement strand
GGCAGTCACGCGCAGTGTGCTGTGGCTGTATCACGTCGAAGGCTTCACGCATGCGGAAATCGCCACCGCGATGTGCAAGTCGACGAGTTTTTCCAAATCGCAACTCGCGCGCGGCACGGCACGCCTGCGCGCGCTGCTCGATCCCGAACCGGAGGCCCTGCCATGTCTTCTGCCAACCGCGTGACCCTGGGCGAAGCGCTGCGCGCCCTGCCGCTGGCCGCGCCGCCGGGCGACCAATGGACTCTGCTGCATGAGCGCTTGCGGCCTTTGCAGACGCGGCCGTCCGCGTGGCGCCGCTACGCCCTGCCCGCCGCGCTGGCGGCGGCGCTGGCCGGCGCTTTCCTGATCCTGCGCACGCCACCTGCATCCGCGCCTGCGACCGTTGCGCACGTCGGCGCATCTTCATCCACGAATGGCGCACAGGCAGTACGAATCCACAATGCACAAAATGCGGCGAATCAATCCGATCGGCTCGCGCAACTGCAACAGCGCTCGCAGGCGCTGGAACGCTGGCTGCGCGAAACCGGACGCGACGCCGCACCGCTGCAAGGCCAGGACCTCGCCGCCGCGGCCGAGATCGAGAATCTCATCGGCCTCGTCGACGTGGAACTGGCCGCACCGCGGCAAACGCGGGCGCCGGCATTGTGGCAACGCCGCGTCGGCCTGCTCGAGGATCTGGCTGCGCTGCGCTATTCCAACTACCGCCTCGCGGCGGGCGGCCAACTGGCCGCGTCCTGGCAAATCGACTGAGGAAACGTCATGCTGAAGAAATTGTATACAACTCCACTTCTGGCCAGCGCGCTCGCGTTGTGCATCGCCGCTCACGCCGATGAGCCGAAATCGACGGAGCAAGCGGCGCGCGATGCTGCGCAAACCGCACGCACGGCCGCGCAGACGGCGCGCACCGACGCCGAAGCCGCGCGCACGCAGGCCGAGAGCGCGCGTGCCGACGCGCAGCGCGAACTCGAGCAGATGCGCGGGCAGATGCGCGAGCTGTCGCGCAAGATGGCCGACCTGTCGATGAAGATGGGCGACGTCGGGCCACGCACCTATGCATTCCGTTACCTGGGCGATCCCGACCGCGGCATGATCGGACTCGTGCTGTCCCCGGACAAGCAAGGTCTGCGCGTGGACGCGGTCACGCCCGGCGGTCCCGCCGACAAGGCCGGCGTGCGTGACGGCGACGTACTCACCGCGATCGACGGCAAGAAACTCGCGGGCGAGGATGCCGGCGATGCGCTGCACGATCTGAAGATCGGCCAGGGCGTGAAGCTGGCGATCCTGCACGACGGCAAGTCGCGCGAGGTCGCACTCAAGGCCGAACGCCGCGAACCCTTCGTTTTTTCCGATGCGTTCGGCAAGGGTGGATTGCTGCCGCCGGATTTCGACCATCAGGTGCAAGTGCGCGTGCGCGATGCCATGCGCCACGCGAATGGCGGCATGCACGAGTTGCGCCTGCTCACGCCATGGTGGGGACTCAACCTCGCCGCGCTCAATCCCGATCTGGGCGGCTATTTCGGCACCGACAAGGGCGTGCTCGTGCTCTCCGCCGACGCGGATTCCTACAAG
>JAICYA010000198.1 GCA_025934455.1 Rudaea sp. | reverse complement strand
AACGAGGAGGCACCGAACGAGATCGAGGAACTCGGCAAGAAAATCGAAAAGGCCGGCATGCCCAAGCCGGTCGAGAAAAAGGCGCGTGCGGAGCTCAACAAGCTCAAGCAGATGTCGCCGATGTCGGCCGAGGCCACCGTCGTGCGCAATTACATCGACTGGCTGGTCGGTGCGCCGTGGCGCAAGCGCAGCAAGGTGCGCAAGAACCTGAAAGCCGCCGAGGATGTTCTCGACACCGATCACTACGGCCTGGAAAAGGTCAAGGAACGCATCGTCGAGTACCTCGCCGTGCAGCAGCGCGTGAAGAAGATGAAGGCGCCGATCCTGTGCCTGGTCGGCCCGCCGGGTGTAGGCAAGACCTCGCTCGGGCAGTCCATCGCGCGCGCGACGAACCGCAAGTTCGTGCGCATGTCGCTGGGCGGCGTGCGCGACGAAGCCGAGATCCGCGGCCATCGCCGTACCTACATCGGTTCGATGCCGGGAAGAATCGTGCAGAACATGAACAAGGTCGGCACGAAGAATCCGTTGTTCATGCTCGATGAGATCGACAAGATGTCGATGGATTTTCGCGGCGACCCGTCTTCGGCCCTGCTCGAGGTGCTCGATCCGGAGCAGAACCATGCGTTCAACGATCACTACCTGGAAGTGGATTTCGACCTGTCCGAGGTCATGTTCATCGCGACCGCAAATTCGCTGAACATCCCCGGGCCCTTGCTCGACCGCATGGAAGTGATCCGCATCCCCGGCTACACCGAGGACGAGAAGATCAACATCGCGCAGCGCTACCTGCTGCCGAAACAGGTCAAGGCAAATGGCCTGCTGGAAAGCGAAATCCACATTGCCGAAGGCGCGTTGCGCGACATGGTGCGCTACTACACGCGCGAATCCGGTGTGCGCAACCTCGAACGCGAGATTTCCAAGATCTGCCGCAAGGTGGTCAAGGAACTCACCCTGGCGGCGGACAAGGGCGCGAAGAAGCGCGGCAAGGTAACGGTCGCGGGCAAGAACCTCGAGCAATATCTCGGCGTGCGCAAGTTCACTTACGGCCGCGCCGAGCAGAAGAACGAGTTCGGCCTGGTCACGGGCCTGGCCTGGACCGAGGTCGGCGGCGACCTGCTCAGCATCGAGGCGACCGTGGTGCCCGGCAAGGGCAAGCTCATGCATACCGGCCAGCTCGGCGAGGTGATGCAGGAATCCATCCAGGCCGCGCTGTCCGTGGTGCGCGCGCGCGCCGAACGCCTCGGCATCGATCCGGAATTCCACAACAAGTACGACATTCACGTGCACGTACCCGAGGGCGCCACGCCCAAGGACGGCCCGAGCGCCGGAATCGCCATGTGCACGGCCCTGGTGTCGGCCCTGACCCGGGTGCCGGTGCGCTCGGTCGTGGCCATGACCGGCGAGATCACCCTGCGCGGGCGCGTGCTGCCGATCGGCGGCTTGAAGGAAAAGTTGCTCGCGGCGCACCGCGGCGGCATTGAACTGGTGATCATCCCCGAGGAAAACCTCAAGGACCTGGCCGACATCCCGAAGAACGTCACCGGCTCGCTCACGATCAAGCCGGTGCGCTGGATCGACGAGGTGCTGGATATCGCGCTCGAACGGCCGCTGTCGCCACTGCCGGTAAAAGTGGAGAGTGCGGAAAAATCCACTATCGAGCCGGCGCGCAAGGACGAAGCCGAAGACACGCATCCGCGCGCGCATTGAGCGCGCACCGCCGCACATGCAATTTTCTTACCCGCGTGTCAAGCGGAATTTTTCCATTTGCGCGTCTTTTTTGCATTTTGCGGATTCGCGCAAATCCGCATGGGCGCTTGTGTTGCGCGCATTCGCGGGCGCTGGTATAAAGTCAGCGCCGCGATCCGGGAGACCACAAGTCCGGGCGGTCGCGGGGAAGCGATGTGGCACTTGCATCCGGTAGCGGATCATCGTTGCATCGCGCAGACATAACACGTTGCGGCCAACAGAATCCGCTCGGGAGAGATAGAATGAATAAAGCTGAATTTATTAGTGCTGTGTCCGATCACGCCGGCCTGACCAAGGTCGAAGGCGGCAAGGCGGTGGAAGCCGTCATTGAAGTCGTCAAGAAAGCGCTGAAGAAGGGCGACACCATTTCGCTGGTGGGCTTTGGCACCTTCATCGTGCGCAAGCGCGCCGCGCGCACCGGTCGCAATCCGCGTACCGGCCAGCAGATCAAGATCAAGGCCTCGAAGAATCCGTCCTTCAAGGCTGGCAAAGCGCTCAAGGATGCCATAAACTAAGCGGCTTAGCCCAAAAGGTATGTGTAGGGGTGCTTAGCTCAGCGGTAGAGCGTCGCCCTTACAAGGCGAGGGTCGGGGGTTCGATCCCCTCAGCACCCACCAGTGCCTTGATGCGGAGCATTCCGCAGGAAATCCGGCAGCGATGAGCCGCCGGATTTCGGAAACAACGCGGAGTGGTAGTTCAGCTGGTTAGAATACCGGCCTGTCACGCCGGGGGTCGCGGGTTCGAGTCCCGTCCACTCCGCCACGTTTTCGTGAAGGGCGCCGAAGGGCGCCCTTTATTTTGTCTTCAGGTGTCGTCTATGGCTCGCACGCTCCACGAAAAATTCTCCGGTCCGTTCGTCAAGGTCGTCCTCGGCATCATCGGCGTCGTCTTCGGCGGATTCTTTGGCATCCAGCAGTATTTCAATCCGCGCAGCGAAACCTACGTCGCCACGGTCAACGGCCACGAGATTTCCCAGGACGAATTCCGCGAGCGCTACAACAATTACCGCGCGCAGATGCAGCGCATGATGGGCGCACAGTTCGACGCGCAGGCTTTCGATACGCCCGAGCGCAAGCGCGAGTTGCTCGACCAGCTGGTCAACGAGCAATTGCTGCTGCAAGCCAACGACAAGTTGGGCGCCGTGGTGCCGGTGAGCACCGTGCGCGACGAGATCATGGGCATTCCCGCGTTCCAGGTCGACGGCAAGTTCAGCGCCGACCAATACCGCATGCTGCTCGCCGCGCAACGCAAGTCGTCGGAGGAATTCGAGCAGAGCGTGAGCCAGGACATCGCTCTGCGCCAGCTTACCGGCCAGGTCGCGCTGTCGAGCCTGGTAACCGACTCCGACGTAAACGCCTACCTGCGCCTGCGCGACCAGACCCGCGATTTCTGGTTCGTCAAGCTGCCCAAGCCCGGCGCCGGCACGCCGATCGCGGAAGCCGACATCGCCGCCTACTACAAGGCGCACGGCAACGATTTCATGACGCCGGAAGAAGTCTCGCTGGATTACGTCGAGCTCGATGCTGCCAAGATGCAAGGCGACGTCAAACCCGACGATGCCGCACTCAAGCAGATGTACGACGCGCAGAAGTCGAAATTCGTAACTGCCGAGCAGCGCGAGGCTTCGCATATCCTCATCGCCGTCGGCAAGAATGCCGATGCGACCGCGCAGAAGGCGGCGCTGGCCAGGGCCGAGGCGATCGAGAAGGAACTCAAGGCCGGCAAGGATTTCGCCACGCTCGCCAAGGCCGATTCGGACGACCTGGGTTCCAAGGCGCAGGGCGGCGACCTGGGCTGGCTGGAAAAAGGCGTGACCGACCCGGCGTTCGAGGCAGCGTTGTTCTCGATGAAGAAGGGCGACGTGTCCGATCCGGTCAAGTCTGAAGATGGCTACCACATCATCTGGCTGCGCGACGTGCATGCGCAGGCCGTGCGCAGCTTCGACGAGGTCAAGGCCGAACTCGCGAAAAAATACGTCGACGAGCAGCGCGAACACCAATACAGCGACATTTCCGGCAAGCTGACCGATGCGGTCTACCAGGATCCGACATCACTCGCGCCGGCGGCCAAGACGCTGGGACTGACCGTGCAAAAGACTGCGCTGTTCTCGCGCAATGGCGGTACCGGCATCGCCGCGAATCCGGCCGTGGTCAAGGCCGCGTTCTCCAACAACGTGCTGGCCGAAGGCAACAGCTCCGATCCGATCGAACTCGGTACCGATCACATCGTGGTCGTGCGCGTGGACCAGCACGTCAAGCCCGAGCCCAAGCCGCTGGACGCGGTGCGCGAGCAGATTCGCGCCACGCTGACCGCGCAGCAGGTCGCCAAGGCCGCGAAGGAGCGCGCCGACACCCTGCTTGCACGCCTGCAAAAAGGCGAGGCGCTGGACAAGGTTGCGGCGGATCTCAAGCTGGCCCCGGTCGAGGAAAAAGGTATCGGCCGCAACGCGGCGAATCTGGAAAAGCCGCTGATCGACGCGGTGTTCGCGCTGCCGTTGCCCGCAGCCGGCAAGCCCGAGCCGGGCATGGTCGCGCTCAACGGCGACGTTTACGCGTTGTTCCAGCTCGATGCGGTCAAGGACGGCGATCCGTCCAAGCTCGATCCGCGTACGCGCGAAGCCGCGCTCAACCAGCTGCGCCAGGGCTTGGGTTATGAAGCCGTGAGCGGTTTCATCGACAGCCTGCGCAAGGCGGCGAAGATCGAAATCGCCGAAAACCGGCTGTAGGCAGCCACGGATGCGTTTTTAGAACTTCTGAAGAACCGTCGCGAGCGACGGTT
>JAICYA010000423.1 GCA_025934455.1 Rudaea sp. | reverse complement strand
CTTCTCGCGCATCGCGGTCGATCCGTCGAATAGCGACCGCATCTATTCCGCTGGGCAATCCATCCGCGTGTCCGACGATGGCGGCAAATCCTGGCGCGTCTTCAAGGGCGCGCCGGGCGGCGACGACTATCATTTCATCTGGATCAACCCGAAGTATCCCGATCACATCGTCACGGCGAGCGATCAGGGCACGGTCGTGACCGTCGACGGCGGCGCGCACTGGAGCGACTGGTACAACCAGCCGACCGGGCAGTTCTATCATCTTGCCGCGGACAACCGCTTCCCGTACTGGATCTATTCCGGGCAGCAGGATTCCGGCACCATCGGCGCGTCCAGCCGCAGCGACTACGGCGCGTTGAGTTTCCGCGACTGGCATCCGGTCGGTGGCGACGAGCGCGACTACGACATTCCCGATCCGCAGGACGCGAACATCGTCTACGGCTCCGGCCTCGGCGGTCGCCTGTCGCGCTGGGATGCGCGCACCGGTGAGGTGCAGAACATCTCGCCATGGCCGCTGTCGACCTATGGCGAGCGGCCGACTTCGGTGAAATTCCACTATACCTGGATCACCCCGATTGCCGCGTCGCCGATTGCGCCGTATCCGCTGTACCAGGGCGCGCAGGTGCTGTTCCGCTCGCTCGACAAGGGCGCGACCTGGCAGACGATCAGCCCCGATCTGTCGGCGAAACAATCCGGCGCGAAGGATTGCGACAAGAACCTTGCGCCCGCCGCGGCGCGCGCCTGCGGATACGGCGTGATTTTCTCGATCGGCCTGTCGCCGCGCGACAACGACGAAATCTGGATAGGCACCGACGACGGCACCATCCAGCGCACGCTCGATGGCGGCAAGCATTGGACGAACGTGACGCCGAAACTCGTTCCCGCGTGGGCGAAGATCGCCAGCGTGGACGTTTCCGTCGCACAAAAAGACACGGCTTATGTCGCCGTCGACAATCATCGCCAGGACGATTTCGCGCCGCGCATCCTGCGCACGCACGATGGCGGCAAGACCTGGGCCGATATCAGCGCAGGCCTGCCGGCCGGACATTTCGCCGACGTGGTGCGTTCCGATCCGGCCGTGGCCGGCCTGCTCTACACGGGCACGGATGCGGGCGTGTTCGTGTCGTTCGACGATGGCACGCATTGGCAATCGCTGCAGCGTAATCTGCCGACGGCCTGGGTGCGCGACCTGCTCGTGCATCAGGGAGATCTCATCGTCGCGACGCAGGGCCGCGCGATATGGGTGCTCGACAATTTGGCCCCGCTGCGCCAGCACGCGAAGCTCGCCGCGAATGCCGATGTGCTGCTGGATCCGGCGCCCGCGATGCGCGTGCGTGGCAGCCAGAACAAGGACACGCCGCCGCCGGCGGACACCGCGCTTGGTGAAAATCCGCCAACCGGTGCCGTCATCGATTATCGGCTTGTCCACAATGCGAAAAAAGTCGCATTGGAAATCCGCGACGCGGACGGCCATGTCGTGCGCCGCTTTGCCAGCGACGCGCCGGAAACGGCTCCAGACGCGGAACGCTACTTCGCCAAGGAATGGACGCAGCCGCCGGCGCAACTATCCGCCGTCGCCGGCATGCACCGCTTCGTCTGGGATCTGCGTCTGCCGCGTCCGCGCGCCGTGCATTACGATTACAGCATCGGCGCGGTGCTGCGCGACGGCACACCGATCACGCCACAGGGCATGGTCGCGGCGCCGGGCGATTACACCGTGGCGCTGACCGTCGACGGCAAGACGCAGACTGCGCCGCTCAGGATCGTCGCCGATCCGCGCGTGGCGCTGGATGCCGCTGCGCTGAACGCCGCACTTGTCTTTGCCGGCGATGTGGGTAATTCCCTGGAGCGCGATTACGTCGCCTACGGCCAGATCAAGGACGTCGGGGAGCAGATTGGCAAACTCGGCGATGGCGCGGGCGGCAAGCCGGTGCAAGACGCGATAGTCAAATACAAATCCGCCGTCGGGCCGCTGCAATCCGGCGCAGGTGCGGACAGCGAGAATCTGG
>JAICYA010000026.1 GCA_025934455.1 Rudaea sp. | reverse complement strand
GGGGGCCGTGTCGGGAGGCGGGGGGGGGGGGGGGCTGGGGGGGGTCTCGACATCGAGCGGATTGCGCACGACGTAAATCGCGCCGAACGTGACTTGCGGGTTGTGCAGCGCATGCCCGTGGAAGTCGCCTTGCAGGTTGTGGGTCTTGACGAACACGATGCCGGGATGGCGTGCGGCGATGTCGGCGTGCACCAGCGGTCGCAAGGCGGCGATTTGTTCGAGATCCAGATCGAGACTTGGCCGGCCTGCGCGGCGCGCGTACAGCTCGGGCAGCGCCTCGTCCTCGCCGTAACGCGGCAATTCGGCGAGCGGCACTGGATCGCGCCGGTTCGCGACCAGGTTGGCGAGGAACACGCGCAACCAGGTATTGCCGGATTTCGGATACGAGGCGAGCCAGAGGATGCTGCCCATGCTGGCGGGGTTCACGCCGCCTGATCGAGTTGCGGCGGCAACGGGCAGTGCAGGGCCGCGCAGATGGTGCGCAGCAATTCCGCCTCGGTGACGCTGACCTTGCCGTCGGCGCCGATCGCTGCAGTCAGGCCGCGCACGAGCAGTTCCTTGCCGGCGGGCGTGAGCGCGTCGAGGATGGGCAGGGCGCAATCCAGCGCCACCGTCCACTCGGAGCGTTGCATATACGGCGCGATGTCGTCGGGCAAAACCTCGTGCATGCCGACGAGATAGGCGCGCTCGGCATCGGCGTCGTTGTCGGCGCCGTAGGCGGCGACGATGGCCAGCGCATCGGCTACCTCGGATGCGCACCTCACCAACTTCGTCGAACCGGTGGGCCGTGCCTTGGACGGATCCAGCGCATCCATGACCTGCACCGTGACGAGTTTGGCGAGGC
The DNA here is from genome assembly GCA_025934455.1 of Rudaea sp. The sequence continues at coordinate 10,648 of JAICYA010000026.1, read as the reverse complement.
AGTATTCCTCCAGGCGCACTTCGCCATCGGCCTGGATCAATTCGTTGAGCGCGATCAGGAAGGTCTGCAGTTGCGGCCGCGGCTGGCGACGCAACGCCGGGAAGGCGAGTTGGGCCAGCGGCAGGCGCTGCATCGGATGCAGCGTGTCGGTCTGCGCGAGGACTTCCTCGACGCCCTTGCGCACGTTCGCGTCGAAGCGCTTTTCCAGCAACTCGAGCTGCCGGCCGCGCATCGTCGCCTCGGTGTCGATGGCGAGCGCGAATACCACCTGCTGGCAGCGCGTGCCCATGTAAGCCAGGGCGCGCAGTTTCTCGGAGATGGTGTCGTGGATCGCGTTTGCGGTCCGGTAGTCGTCGTTGCCGGGCTTGGCGACCTGGGTCACGACTTCCCGCGGCGTCAACGAGATTTCCGCATCCGCCCGCGGCAGGGCAGCTTGTACCGGGGTGGCGGCGGGCACGCTCGCGCCCATGGCGGCAGCGATCGCCGCCGGCGCGAACCCCGAAATCGATACCTGCGCGCCATCGCTGTCACCGACCGGTTGCGGATCTGCCCAGGCCCTGGCGATGGCATCGAGTTCGGCCGGATCGAACGCCGGATCGATCGCCTTGATGCGCAGGTTGAGCGGCGGATGCGTGGCGAACAGCGCCGAGTAGCCGACGCCGTCGCCGAACAGCATGTGCGCGACTTCCTCGGTTTCGCCGCTGGAAAGTTTCGAGCCGTCGGCCAGTCCGCCGATCTTCTTCAGCGCGCCGGAAATTCCACGCGTCTGCCGGGTGAACTGCACGGCCGAGGCATCGGCGAGGTATTCGCGCTGGCGCGAAATTCCGGCCTTGATGAGGCGCCCGAAGAACACGCCGATGTAGCCGATGGCGAGAATCGCCACGCCAACCAGCACGATGTAACCCGAATCGCGGCTGCGCCCCGTGTTGGCGGCGATCTTGCGCCCGATGATGCCGATCACGAGGATGCCGAAAAGCACGCCCATCAGGCGGATGTTCAGGCGCATGTCGCCATTGAGCACGTGGCTGAACTCGTGCGCGATCACGCCCTGCAATTCATCGCGATTGAGTTTGTCGAGGCAGCCCTGGGTGACGGTCACGGCGGCATCGGCCGGCGTGTAGCCGGCGGCGAAGGCGTTGATCGCCGGCTCGCCTTCGAGCACGTAGATTTCCGGCACCGGCACGCCGGAGGCGATGGCGATTTCCTCGACAACATTGCGCAGGCGCTTGTGCGCGAAGTCCGTCGTCGCCGGTTCGACGAAGGTGGCGCCGAGCTGGCGCGCGACCACGCCGCCGCCGCCGCGCAAGGCCGTGATCTTGTACATCGAGCAGGCGCCGATGATGCCGATCACGAGCAGGCTGTTCCAGAACATCACCGCACCGAAGCCGGGATGCACGCCATGCCCGGACGAACCGAATGCGATGAACAGCACGAAATCCAGAGCGGCGACAATGCACACCACTGCAAGCACGAACAGTACGAGCATGCGCTTCGTATGCGCACGCGCGCGCTCCTGCTGGGCGAAGAAATTCATCTCCGCAATCCCCCGCTAACGGTCAAAATGGGCGTCAGGAGAACGAAACCTTGACCGCCTTCTTCGCCTCGGGCGATTCGACTTCCCACGACGTGGCCGGCGCGAAGTTGAACATGTTGGCGACGATCGAGCTCGGGAACACCTCGCGCTTGTTGTTGTAGTACATCACGCCGTCGTTGTAGGCCTGGCGCGCGAACGAAACCTTGTTTTCGGTCGAGGTCAACTCTTCCGACAACTGCATCATGTTCTGGTTGGCTTTCAGATCCGGGTAATTCTCGGACAGCGCGAACAGGCTCTTGAGCGTGCCGGTGAGCTGGTTTTCGCCGGCGCTCAGCTGCTGCATCGCCTGCGGGTCGCCAGGATTGGCCTTTGCCGCGGCCAGGCCGCCCATCGCCGCACCGCGCGCCGCGGTTACCGCTTCCAGGGTCTGGCGTTCGTGCGCCATGTAGGCCTTGGCGGTTTCCACCAGGTTCGGGATCAGGTCGTAACGGCGTTGCAGCTGCACGTCGATCTGCGCGAACGCGTTCTTGTAACCGTTGCGCGCGGTGATCAGGCCGTTGTAGATGCCCACCAGCCAGAACACGATGCCGATGATGACGATAAGCAGGATTATCGAACCCATAACACACGCGCTCCCGTTTGGCGTTACCATGACGCCCCGTGCGAAAAGCATAGCATGGCCGAATCCGCCGCCGTGCGGACGTTCCGGAAGAGGGATTCACTGCAATGTTTCATCTGCGTACGCCAGCAGTGCTGGCGTTGCTCACGCTGGTAGTGCATGCGGCGACGGCCGATGCGCGCGACGTGCGCGAGAAATGGATCCACCGCAGCGCCGAGCAGGGCGTGCACGTGTCGGCGAATCCAAAAGCGGTCGCCAAGGACTTCGCCGGCTGGATGGATCAGATCGAGCAGTCCGGGCAGATCTCCGGCATGGCCGCCGCCATCGTCAAGGACGATACCGTGCTCCTGCAGCGCGGCATCGGTTACGCCGATGCCGCGCGCGGCGAGCACATCTCGGTGGATTCGCCGTTTCGCCTGGCATCCTTGTCCAAGGCGTTCGCCAGCGCGCTCGCCGCCATGCTCGTCGATGAAGGCATGCTAAACTGGGACACGCGCGTGGCCGGCGTGCTGCCGACGTTCGAGTTGAAGAACATCGAGGCCAGCGACAAGCTCACCGTGCGCGACATCCTCAGCCAGCGCGTCGGCCTGCCGCACAACACCTACGACCGCCTGCTCGAAAAGGACGAACCTTACGAGGAACTCGTCGAGAAGCTGCGCGACGTGCCGATGACCTGTGACGTCGGCGAGTGCTACGGCTACCAGAACATCACGTTTGCACTGATCGGCGACATCACTTACGCGGTGAGTGGCGATTTTTTCTACCACCAGGTCGAGAAACGCATTTTCCACCCGCTCGGCATGGACGACGCCACCTACGGCCGCGTCGCCCTGGAAGCGAGCAAGGACTGGGCGCGCCCGCATTCGCGCCGCGGCCACGCCTGGGTGCCGATTCCGATCAAGGAGGCCTACTACCATGTCCCTGCGGCAGCCGGCGTCAATGCCAGCATCAAGGACATGACGCAATGGCTGATCGCGCAAATGGGCGAACGCCCGGACGTGCTGCCGGAGAAACTCCTGACCACGGTGCACACGCCGCTGGTGGAGACGCCGAGCGAGCGTCACGCCACGCCGTGGCGGCGCGCGCGCCTGGACGATGCCCAATACGCGCTCGGCTGGCGCGTCTACGACTACGCCGGCCAGACCCTGATCTACCACGCCGGGGCGGTCCAGGGTTACCGCTCGATGATCGCGTTCTTCCCGAAATACCGTTTCGGCGCGGTGATGTTGTGGAACTGCGAGTGCGCGCTACCCAGCGGCCTCATGCCCATGCTGCTGGATCGTTACCTCGGTTTGCACCAGGTGGATTGGGCGGGACTGGAATCGTTGCAGCCGGCACGGCATGCTTTGACGGCGAGCAATCGCCGCTAAGCCGAATCGCCCGCGCATGCTGATCGCCGAAGACTTCTTCCTCGTCGCCTGCGACCCGCGATCGGGCATGCTGACTTGGCCGCGCCGCGATCAGGATGCCGGTAAATTGGTGGCGGCTTCCCTGCTGGTGGATCTGGCCGTGCACGAGCGCGTGCATCTACGCGACGGGCTATTGCGCGTCGATTCACGACTGCCGTCGAATTACCCATTGCTGGGCGAGGCGATGCATCTGCTGGCCGAGGAGAACACGACCGTCGCCGGCGGCATTGACCTCATCGCCCGAAAAATGTCGCCGTTGCCGCCCAGGATTCTCGATGCCTTGTTCCGCCGCGACTTCATGCATCGCATCGAAGATCGCGACTGGTGGCTGCGCCAGCGGCTGCGCTACCCGCTGCGTTCGGTGCAAGCGCGCAACGAGGCGCTCAAATCGTTCCGGTCGGCCGCGCACACGGGCGATCCGCACGGTTTGGCATTGCTGATGCTGGCCGATGTCACCGGCATCCTCGCCAAGCACCTTAACGCCCACGATCATGCTCCGGCCGTGCAACGGCTGCTCGCCCTCAATCGCGTCGAGACGTGGGCGCCGCAGTCCATGCGTGTATTGGCGGCGGTCAGGGATGCGCTTTTGGCGTAGGTGAGGCGCGCGATGCGTTTAATCGCATCGCGCAAGCACGCTGCTCACTGCGCTCGCGTCGTTGCTAGGCTCGCGCATCCGGCGCTCGCCAAGCAACCCAGCCCTTCGCATCCTGCTGCGGGCGTTCGAGCTCGCGCGACATGCGCTTCAACGCATGTCGCAAACGCTCACTCTTACCCACCCAATTTGAATTCGATGCGGCGGGTGGCTTGTTCTTCGGCAGGCTGGCCGTTGACCATGCGCGGCTTGAACGTCCAGCGCCGCACCGCCTCCAGCGCAGCCTGATCAAACACGCGCGAGGGTTGCGAACTGGCCACCTTCGCGTTGACAACCTTGCCGTCGGTCGTGATCGTGAACGCCACTTCGACCCAACCTTGCTGGCGCGAGCGATACGCCTCGGGCGGATAGCTCGGCGGCACTGACTTGAGCAATTCCGCCGGTGTCGTCACGGGAGCCGGTGCGGGCGTGGCGACGGCCGGTGCCGGCGCCGGCTTTTCCGCCGGTGGCGGCGCGGGTTTCTCCACGGGTGGCGGCGCAGCAGCGGCTGGCGCTGGCGCGGCAGCGGCCTGCGCGGCCGCCTTTTGGTCCGCCGCAGCCTTGGCGGCAGCGGCCTGTGCGGCGGCGGCAGCGACCTGCTGATCGTGATCGGCCTGCTTCTTCTTGGCGTCGAGCTTGCCGCGCAGGATCGTCAGCGTGTAGTTGCTCGGATCGAACTTGGCCAATTCGTCGATCACGCGCGCTGCCTCGTCCAGGCTGCCGCCATTGATTTCCTGTTCGACCGCACCGGTTGCGAACGGGAACATCTCGCGCAATGCCGATTCGGCGATGTGGTTCTTCGGATCCTTGGCCAGCACCTGCAGGTAGTACTCCAGGGCGTTGTTGCCCTGCGGCGCCACGTAGCGCTTCTCGCCGAAGGCGGTACTGGCCGCCTTCATCAACTGGTCTTGCGTCATTTCCGGAGCGGGCGCCGGCGCGCTCGCCGCAGGTGCCGCGGCTGTGGCGGCCGGAGCGGCCGGTTTCGCCGGCGCGGCGGGCGGCGGCGAGTTGCCGCCGCATGCGGCAACGATCAGGCCAAGGACGGCGACGGGAAGGAATCGGGCAAACCCGGACGCTGCGGTTGGGATGTTCGCAATTTTGTCGGCCATGATCGGAAAGTCCGCTGAAGGAAATGGAACCGCGCCTTTTCGCCTGCAACTTCCTGGCCAACCGCGTCAACGGGCACCTCGGCCCCCTGACTCGGCCACAGCGCGGTATGCACAAGGTAGCGCACTGTGACGGCTGCCGCAAATGCGGGCCGGTGTCGCCCGGTCCGCGGAATCCTTGGCGGACACGAACGCGCCGCCACCAACCCGCGGCGTTACTGGAATCCGTCCTTGAAGATCTCGTCGTCGTCGGGAATCACGAGAAGATTGGCGGACAGCGCCGGCAGCGCGGACAAGGTCAACGTGCCGGCAGAGATATTGCCGCTGCCGGTTTGTGCCAGTGCGCTGGCCCCGGTGAAGCCATAAAGTTTCCAGGCGGCGCTATGGCTGGTGTTGAAACTCAACGCCACATCGTGGGCGACCGTGTCCTTGTTGGTCAGCAGCACGAACGCACGCGCATTGCCGTGGAAGGCGTAGGCGCCGACCTGGTCGACATTGGCGCTCGTCGCGCCGACGCTGTCGCCCTGCACGCGGCCGCCGGCGCCGTCGTAGTCCAGGAAAATGGCGAACGCCTTTTCCGCCTGCGTGTTGGCGACCGGCGCGATCCAGCGCGTGGCCAGGTCGACACCTTCGCGCGCGAAGATCGCCAGCGCCTCGGCCTGGGCGACCGCGCCACTGACCGTGTTGTCGTTGCCCCAGTTGTACTCGGTGATCGCCAGTCGCGTGCCGGGGCAGTACTGGGCGATCCAGGCGCGCGCACGCGGGATCAGGTCGGGTTTGTCGTAATGGTTGTTGTCGGCATCGCCCAGGTCGGCGATCCAGGATTCGGACACCCAGGCCGGATCGTAGAGTTCCTTGAGCGAACGCAGGCGCAGACCCGCAGTCGTCGGATCGTCCGCGTCGCTGAGCGAGACATTGGTGCCTTGCGGGTAATAGTGCAGGTCCAGATAGTCGACGAGGCGCACGCCGTGCTGGGCCTGGTACGCGCAGACCTGCTGCAGATACCAGGCGACGAACGCCAGGCCACCGTAGTTCTGGCGATCGGTGCCATCGACGCAATTATCCGCCGCCGATCCGAACAGGTCGCAGTAGCCCCAGGTCACCGGGCCGGTGACCAGCGCGTTCGGCTCCTGCTGCTTGATCGCGCCGGCATAGGCGACGGTCTTGTTCCAGATTTCATCGTAGGTCGGAGGCAGCGGATGCACATCGCGGTGCGTGGAATTCCACAACATCACTTCGTTGTCGAGCGTGAAGAATTTCACGCCACCGTTTGCGGCGGTGCCGAACGCGGATTGAAGGTGCGCGATCCAGGCTTGCTCGAAAGACGGCGATGCGGCTACGGACGTGTCAGCGGGATCGTTTCCGGTGATCGACGTCCCATTGGCGTAATAGCCGTTGCCGGCGTTGGTATCCCAGGGATCGACCGACTGCTGAGCACCGTACTTCGCCACCGAAAATCCGACCGTGTAGGGGTGCTGCTTCGCACTGTCCGACCGCGGCGTCCAGCCGATGGTCGGAATCGTCAGCAGCGGCTGCGCGCCCGCGCTGAACGCGCCGCTCAGAAACGTATCGGCGGAATTACCAGCGGGCGGCGTGCCAATGCACGTCGGCGCCGTGCAATCCGGAATGTTCTCGAAATAGTAGTCGTTGGCCGTGTTGTGGAAATCCACCTGCCAGTTGTAGCGCGTGGTCGAATTGCCGCCCCATCGATCCACGGTGTAACCCATCTGCGCATTGCGCGCGGCGTCACCATAGGCCACGCCGAAAATCCGCGGGCTGAACGGATGCACGTTTGCGGTCAGATCGATGCTGACGTTGACCGCGGCAGCCGCAGCGGCACCGGACCACAGCCCGGCCACGAGTCCGAGAATCTTGCGCATCCGAGTGCTCCCGAAAACGGAGCCAGCCTAGGCGAGCGGATACGCGAAAAACTCCGACTGCGTCACAGCGCGGAGGGTATTGAGATGGGAAAGGGAGCGGGAGTCCGGATAAGGACTCTCCCTGCGCTGGGCAAGTCACAGGGAGAGTGAACCGATTTATCAAAGATGTAGTAGTGAACTTTCCCGCCGCGGTCATCGAATGAATCCGGTTCCGGGCGAATCCGGACGCTGAACCCTCGTCCGGTCGGCTCAGGCGAATCCTTGCGCCTAGTAATTGAGCCAGTGTATTGCCTTGCGAGAAGTGTTGCTTACTTCTTCTTCGCGGTCTTGCGTGCGGTCTTCTTGGCGGCCTTGGCCTTCACAGTCTTCTTGGCGGCCTTCTTAGCGGGTTTCTTTTTTGCAGCTTTCTTCATAGCCATATCGCGTCTTAGCTCCTCGTCAGTTGGTAGTTGCTGCCCAGTAAAAGCGTGCAGGAACGCTTCGCACAGCAGATCGCTGTTCGTCGCGTGCCTGAGATTGTTCACTTGCCGGCGTGTGCGTTCATCGGAGAGAAGTCTGAGTACGTGAAGCGGTATCGACACCGTCACCTTTTTCACGGCGACTGATTTGTGGCCGTGTTCTATGTAAGGTTGTACGAACTTCTCTCGCGCCATAAATCCTGTTACGCGTGTGTTACGCCGTGGCAAAAATTATTCCCGGATTTTTTCCGTGTCAACAGGTTTGTGCGTGCGGCGCCGGCCACGGACAACCCGCGCCGCACCCATCCAAAGCGGATTGCAACAACGGCAAGCGGTCGCCGGAGTGGTGTCAATTTATCCATATGGCCGTCTATACGTCTTAACTTCCATACACGAATGCAACGCGGCGCGGTGCGCGCGATCGGTCGCGAACCGGCGCAGAGCAAGCAAATATGCGGCTTGCAGGTATGTGCACACGATCGCACGCCGTGCGCGCAAACGCGCCACGCGAATGCTTGATCGAAATCACGCTCGAATCGCATTCGTCGTCGCGTGCGCTCGCCACGACGCGCGCAGTGAGCGCAAATGCGCACCGCTCGTGCCCGGCCTGCCCCGAAAAAAAATTTCCAGCCGACGTCGAATCGATGCACTCGAACGCACCATTTGCGCAAAACTGCGCAACTTTCGCGGACGCACAAACGCATCGCGCGCGTCGGAACTCGACGCGCGCGATGGAAGTTTCGGAGAATTTTTTCGCGTGCTCGCCGCGGCGGAAAACCGGCGCGATCGATCGTCAGTGCTCTTCGCTTTCGATCAACTCGGCGTAGGCATCCGGATCGAGTAGCTCTTCACTTTCCTCGGCGAGGTTGCTCGGCTTGACCATCAAGATCCAACCTTCGCCGAAGGCGTCTTCGTTGATCGTTTCGGGCTTGTCTGCAAGCGCGCTGTTGACCGAAACCACTTTTCCGGAAACAGGCGCGTAGACGTCCGACGCGGCCTTGACCGACTCGACCACGGCGCAGGCATTGCCGGCGGTCACGTCGTCGCCGACGCTGGGCAGTTCGACGTAGACCAGGTCGCCGAGCAGGCCCTGTGCATGGTCGGAGATGCCGATGGTCACCGTGCCGTTGTCCTCGACACGCGCCCACTCGTGGGACTTCATGAATTTCAGATCGCCGGGAATTTCATTCATTGCCGTGGTCCTGGATGACGGATGTCGCTGTGCCGATTTTACACACGAACAGGCAGGGTGAAGTCAAATGCCTTCGATCGCCTTGCCGTCGCGCACGAAAGGATATTTCACCACGCGCACCGGCACCAGCTTGCCGCGGATGTCCACCTGGGCGCTGTCGCCGGTGCCGGCGGGTACGCGCGCGAACGCGATTGCCTTGCCCAGCGTCGGCGAGAACGTGCCGGACAGGATCTCGCCGTCGCCGTGCGCGGTTACGGCGCGCTGGCCGTGGCGCAGCACGCCCTTGTCGTCCATGACCATGCCGACCATGATGCGGCGGACGCCTTCGGCCTTCTGCTTTTCCAGCGCGGCGCGGCCGATGAAATCGCGGCCCTCGTCCAGCGTCACGGTCCAGGCCAGCCCTGCCTCCCAGGGCGAGATGGACTCGTCCATGTCCTGACCGTACAGGTTCATGCCGGCTTCCAGGCGCAGCGTGTCGCGCGCGCCAAGGCCTGCCGGCTTTACGCCCGCCGCGGCGAGCCGGTTCCACAAATCGACGGCTTGTGCCTCGGGCACGATGATCTCGTAGCCATCCTCGCCGGTGTAGCCGGTGCGGGCGATGAATAGACCATCGCCCTCGCAGGCGACGAACTTGCCCAGCTTCTCGGCCTTGGCACGCGTCGCGTCACTCAACAAGGAATGCACCTTGGCGCGCGCATTCGGGCCCTGCACGGCGATCATGGCCAGGTCCGCGCGTTCGGTCACGGACACGCCGAACGCCTTCGCCTGCTGGTTGATCCAGGCCAGGTCCTTGTCGTGCGTGGCCGCGTTGACGACGACGCGGAAGAAGTCCTCGGCCAGGAAATAGACGATCAAGTCGTCGATGACGCCGCCGTTCTCGTCGAGCATGCACGAGTACAGTGCCTTGCCCGGCGTTTTCAGCTTGTCGACACTGTTGGCGAAGAGGTGGCGCAGGAAATCCCGCGTCTTCGCCCCGTGCAGGTCGACCACGGTCATGTGCGAGACATCGAACATGCCGGCGTCGCGGCGCACGGCATGGTGCTCCTCGATCTGCGAGCCGTAGTTGAGCGGCATGTCCCAGCCGCCGAAGTCGACCATCTTGGCGCCGTGCGCGCGATGGGTGGCGTTGAGAACGGTTTGCTGGGTCATCGTTTTGGCTCCGGACGAAATTCGGCGCGCATTGTAGTCGAATGCGACCCCGGACCCGGAACGGATGCCGGATTACGCCGCCTTGACCTTGAGCGTCGAGCCATCCACGCCGACGACCTCGACCGGCGATCCGGCCGGAAGATCGGGACCCTCGGCCAGCCACAGCGAGTCGCCGACGCGCGCCTTGCCCTGGCCGTTGACGATGGCGGTTTCCAGCACGAAGCGGCGGCCGATGTATTGCTCGGCGCGACGGTTCAGGCGCGGCTGGTCGGAAACCTCGCTCATTGCATGACGCACGAAGCGCCAGTACACATAGCAGCTGATCACGGCGAACACGGCGAACACGACCGCCTGCATGCCGAACGACATCTGCGGCACGAAGATCAGCACCACGCCCAGCGCCGCCGCGGCCATGCCGATCCAGAGCATGAAGAATCCCGGCGCCATCAATTCCGCGCCGATCAGCACCAGCGCGAGCAGCCACCAACCGTAGTGCAAGGTCAGATTCTCGAGCATGTCAGGCTTTCGCCACGGGTTTGGCAGCCTGTTGTTCGCTTAGGCTGGACTTGGCCAGTTCCGCGATGCCGGCCAGCGAACCGAGCACGCCGGTCGCCTCCATCGGCAACAGCATGATCTTCTGGTTCGGCGCGCCGACCATGGCCTTGAGCGC
>JAICYA010000041.1 GCA_025934455.1 Rudaea sp. | reverse complement strand
CTGTTGGTAGAGGAACCCACCTGATAGACCAGGTGCGAGGCGATGCCGTTGTTCAGCGTGTCGGTGAAAGAGGCGGCGGAATCGGTGGAACGGAAAATGCCGCCGTCGGTGCCCACGTACAGCGTTCCTCCGCTTGTAATCGTGCCGCCGTGGAAGTCGGCGTGCACGTATGGCAGGCTGAACTGAGCAAGCCAGTTGCTCACCTGGCTGTAGGTGCTGCCGCCGTCGCTGGTTTTCGCGAGCAGCAACGCGCCGCCGAAATACGCGACGTTCGGATTCGTCGGATCGACCAGCACGAGCTGGTTGTACCAGCCTTGGCCGTTCAGAATCGTGCTGAGATCCGACCCATCGCGGTTGGGGTTGGTGTACGACTTGTACGTGGACCCATTGACGGCGGTCTTGCCCATCCCCGTCCAGGTTATGCCGTTGTCGATGGATTTGAAGATGTCGGCGAAGTCGGTGCCGGAAAGGCCTTCGTTCTGATTCGCCGCCTCGGCATACATGACGCCGCGGTTGGACGGCGCTGCCGCGATGTAAAGTCGACCCACCCCGTTGTCCGTCGAACCGTTAATGTTGGTCACGCCGGTGGACTGCGTCCACGTTGCGCCGTTGTCCGTCGAGCGCCAGATCTGGCCGAGCGTCGGGCTTCCCGTGAACGCATTGATATAAGCGGCTTCCAGGCCCAGCACGAAGGTGTCGCCGCCGCCCCACGCGATGGTCCACACATACGGATCGGCTGCCTGCCCCGTGTTGATCGTCACCTTGCTGAAGCTCGCACCGCCGTTGGTGGACCGGTACAGGCCGGCGTTGGTGGCCGCCAGCACGATCTGGTTATTGGAACGCGCGACTTCGATGTCCGGAATGACGCTGCTGGTATTGCCCAGATAGACCGGGCTGCTCCAGGTGTCGCCGCCGTCGGTGGATTTCACCAGGCCGATTCCGGTGCCGTCGAACGGGTCACCCAGGCCGAGGTACAAGGTACTGGAATTGGACGGATCCATTTCCAGCGTGCCCACCGAAAGCGAGCCCAGGGTTTCGGTCTTGGGAGTCCAGGTGCTGCCGCCATCGGTGGATTTCCATACGCCGCCGCCGGAAAAACCCACATAGATGATGCTGGGATTGCCCGGATCCGTGAGGATGACGTTGGCGCGGCCGCTGTCGGTCTCATTGAGGATGATGCCGCCGTTCTGCGCGAAATTCGCGTGATCCGGACCGATGTTGACCCAGTTGCCAGTGGTCACGGCTGGGGTCGTCGCGATCGATTGCATTGACGGACCGGGCAACAGCGCCGCGAAGCGGTCGCGTTCGTGCTGCGCTATCTGGTTGAGGAAGCGCTCGTATTCCACCGGGAAATACATCTGCTTCTGGTTGGCAAAGCCCGGTTCGCCGTGGTGGCTGTAATCATCGGTATACCACTCGTACATCGCCTGGCGGCGCAAGGTGGCATCGTCGCTGTCGTGATCGGAAGCGACACCCGATCCCGGCACTGCGGCCAACATGATCAGGGGGACATAGACCGCGGCGAAAGCCCAGCGGATCGACTTCAACTTCATCTGCATCTCCAAATAACCGATTACGCATCGCACCCGGGGTGCGAAGAAACAGAAATTGCGCGAGTACGCCGCCTGCCGTTTGCACATGCAAGCGCGATGCCGAAACGTCGTGAAATCCCCGATGTCGTATCCAGGCGTTTGTGCAATCGCTGTCGCTTCGACCGGCCCTCGCCGTGTCGGAACGAAGCCGCCAACAAGACCGGCGGCAACTATACGGCTCGCTCGCTACTCCGGCAACTGACTCCCTGCCCTTTCATGTCAGTACCCGGCAAATCCCGTGGCCAGGCCACGAGGCGGCAGGCAACGGAAGCAAAAAAAATCCCGCGGTGTGAGCCGCGGGATCGAGGGTGTAGCGCAGCGCCGAATTACGGACCGCAGCTTTCCAAGCCGTCGGCGAAGATGAGATCGCCCGACGCCGTCACCGCGAACAGATTGCTCTGCACGCTCAGCGTCGCCTTGGCGTCTCTTGCCGTGACCTGCAGGCCCGGCGGATTGGCCACGACGCCGTAGAAGCGCTGCGGACTGCTCAACGTCGCCGTGCCTGCACTCAGGTTCACGTTGCCCAGCGCGAAATCTCCGCACGCGGATACGGTGAATTCGATCGCATCGGTGTCGGCGCTGTAAACGTTGCCGTAGGTATCCTGCTTGGTCACCGCGATCGTGTTCAGGGCGCTGCCCTGCACCACGTCCGCGGGCGGCGTCGTGAACACCAGCTGCGGCGCCGCCGGGCCGACCACGAACGCATTGCTGGTCGCGTTCAACACGCCGTCCGCCGCGCCCAGCGTGTACGTGCCCGCCACCGTCAGTACGGCGTCGGCGAACGTGGCATTGCCGCTGGCATCGGTGGTCTGCGGACTCGTGATCGACGTGAATGCCGCCGCCGGGCCCGAAGCCACGGTCAGCGAGACGCTTTCACCAGCGACCGGATTGCCGGCGCCATCCGTCACCGTGGCGATTATCGCCGGGCTGTTCGCCGAGCCGGCCACCGCATCGCTGGGCTGTTGCGTGAAGGCGATGTTCGCCGCCGTGCCGGCCACGATCGCGAAGGCGCTGCTGTCGGCCGGCGTCAGGCTGGCGTCGGTCGCATGCAGGGTGTAACCGATTCCGGCCTTGTCCACCGACAAGCCGCTGAACGTCGCCACGCCGTTGATAGCCTGCACGGTCAGCGTTCCACCGAGGTTCGCACCGAGCGTCCCGCCGGAAAGCGACAAGGTAACGTTCGAATTGTCGGTCGTCACCGTACCGCCGCCCGCATCCTGCACTGTTACCGTGGCGGAGAATGCCGAGCCCGATACCGAACTAGCTGGCGGCTGCACGGTGAACGCGAGCTTGGCCGCCAGCGGAAGCGTCACGTTGATGCATCCGCTGGCGATCGTGCTTTGCCCGTCCGGATTGACGATAGTCACGTCCTGCAGGCCCAGCGTGCTGGCCGTGATGTTCAGCGTGAGCTGGGTCGGCGAGTTGTAAGTCACGCTGTTGACGGTCGCATTGGTCACGCTGGCGCCGATGTGCGTGAATGGCAGCGCCGGCGATGGCAGGTCGGAGCCGGGATCGTAAAAGCCCGATCCGCCGGTGGACGTGCCGGTGATGGTCACGTTGCCGGTGCCGGACGGGAAACCGACCGGCGTCGCCGAGCACGTCGGCGTGGCCGGCGGCGGCGCGAGCAGCTTGGCCACGCGCACCGCATACTTGTTGGTGGCTTCGTTGTATTCCTGGATCGTCCACACCGTCATGTCGTCGAGTGGATCGACCACGGTGAACGAATAGTCGCCCCAGCGCCGGCCGCTGGTGCCACCCGTATCCCACGTCGGGTTGTAACTGGCTGCCGTGACGCCGATGTCGGTCATGCTCGCGCCCGGTACGCCCGACATGGTGCCGAGCGCGTCGCCGGACAGGCGCCCTGTGTACGACGGCGTCGCACCGAACGGGGTGCCGGCCTTGCTGAACCCGATCAACGCGTGTCCCTGACCGGTGGCCGCGATCGAGGGAATCCAGTACTGCGCCGCCGCGGCGAGCGTGGCGGCGTTGTCGTATACCGTACCGGACTGGTTCAGTGCGGGGTTGGCGGTGTCGCTCATCGTGAAGTCGTACCAGCGCGAAGCCTTGCGCGCGGCCCCGCCAGTGTTCGCCACGCCGTTGGCGTCCACGCGCAGATTGTGCGCGGTCCACAGGTGGCCATTGCGGATCATCGCCGCGAACAGGCGGTCGTCGAGCGAATCCAGGCGGCCGTTGTTGCCGCCCGTATTGCCCAAGTGCTCGACCGGATTGGTCGCACCCGTGGTCGGCACGGTGACCCGGATGTTGCCGGAAATGGACGGCGTGGCGCTGCCCGGGTTGCTGATACGGCGAAACGCGATGCGGCTGAACTGGTTGTTGTCCGCACCGACGAAGTAGCCGACGGTCGCGCCCGGATCGAAGTTGTCGACCCCGCGCGGCGAGGCGGGACCCGCGCCGCCGACAGTGGCCAGCGGGGTGAATTTCGTGACGACCATCGGACCGGCGCCCTGTACCGACGACTTCTGCACGACGTAACCGTTGGTGCCGGCGAAGGCCGTGGGGCTGAACATGTTGCAGCCGAAGTACAAGGCGTTGACGTCGATGCCCAGCGACGGGTAGTCACAGAAGTCGGTGTTGTCGGTCTTGACCTGGAAGAATGTCCACACCGTGGAAGCCGTGATCGTGCCGTTGCTCGCCGCGTCGCTGACCGCGAGCAGCCAGCGGTTGGCGGCGATACCGTTGCAATTCGCGTCCGTGCACGGCACGTCGATGATGCTCAGGTACCAGCGCGCGGTGAAGCGGTCGTAACGGATCTGCGGATCGCTGGTGAAATTCAGGACCACCGAACCGCTCACCGGCGTCATCACCGACGCGAAGAACACGTCCGGATTGGCATTGAGCACGCCGTCGGCGGTGCCGGTCTTGTCGAATGAGCGCAGGCGACCGTTGACGAAGACGATGTACTGGTCCGGGCCGACCGTGCCCATGCTGTCCGGCGGCGTGGCCTGGGTGTCGTTCACATTCGCACCGTCGAACGACAGTGCAGTGGTCTGGGGGGCCAACGGACGGATCGATCCGGAAAATTTCGTTGCGTTCGGCGGCCAGGTCGAAACCGCTGGCGCGTCGGGATTTTGTGCAAGGTTGTCGCGTTCCACTTCGCGCTCGAAATGCGGGCGCCACCCGATCAACATCTGTGGCATCGCCTTCTGGCGCTGCATGATTTCAGAGGTGGCCAGTGAAACACCGGGTACCGTATCCAGACGCTCGCCATATTGCTCGCCCGGCGGAGCAGCTGAAGGAGGTTGGGCGCGCAATGGCGCCGACGTCGAAAAACTCAAAAGCGTCAACGCGAACGCGAATGCGCTCGCAAGCGTGCGATGCTTGAACATAAAGTATTCCCCTGATATGCCCTGTAATGAGCTGCGCACCGTCCCATCGACGCGCTGCTGGCTTGTAGCTTCATGCCAAAATTTGTGACGTCCGTCACAATCCTTTAGCTGACAATACGGCAGGGGGAAAACGCCAGCAATTATAAGAAATTCTTTATATCGGCAATCCTGCCGCATCGGTTCTGGTATCGAACCGAACTACGCCAAACGCCTCCCCCATCTGTCCCGGCAGGGTCAGGCGCTTGACCTGTTGCGCCAGCGCATAGCGCGCGGCCTCGTCCGCCGCGTTCGCGTAGGCTTCGGCAAAAACTGCTTCCAATCCATGGCGGATCAGGAATTGCGCCTGCGACTCCGATGCGGCCACTTCGAATCCGGCCGCGATGCCGGCTTCGATGAGTGCGTCGAAATCCACGTGCGCCGTGATGTCCTGCAAGCCCGGCAGGATCAGCGGATCGTCGTGCGCGCGATGGCGCCAATGGCAACGCAGGGTGCCGCTCGATCGCTGCGGCGAATAGTAATCGGCACGCGAATAGCCGTAATCGACGAACCAGGCCGCGCCATGTCGCAAATTGCGCGTGACCTCGACGAACCACGGCGCAAGCATCGGGCAGACCTCCGACACAAAGGGGTGCGGCAGCGCAGACGCATCCGCCACGCTGCGCGCAACATCGGCGCGCAGCGCCGCATCGGCGGGAATCTCGCGCGAGACGAAGCGCCCATCGCCATTCACGCCGACGGCGCGCGCAAACAGACCTTCGTCGCGTAACGCGAACGTGCGCACCGGCAAGGCATCGAGCACTTCGTTCGCGATCAGCACGCCATGCCATGGTTTTGTCAGCGGCGCATCCAGCCAGGTGAAGCGATCTTGCAAATGTGGACATTGCCGCAAAATCCGCTCGCGTTGGCGCTCGCGCAAGTCGGCACTGCGCTCCAGCAAAAAATATCGTGCGGGCAGGGCATCGAGGCGATCGAGTTCGGCCAGCAGTTCCGCCGCCAGCGCGCCCGAGCCTGGGCCGAGTTCGAGGACATCGCCACGCGTCTCGCGCAGCGTGGGCGCAAGCGCGCGCGCGAGGCAGCGCGCGAAGATGAATCCCATTTCCGGTGCGGTGACGAAATCTCCCGCCGCACCGAACTTGGCCGCGCCCGCGCTGTAATAACCCAGGCCAGGCGCGTAGAGCGCCAATTCCATGTAGCGCGCGAAATCGAGCGCCCCGCCAGCCGCGGCAATTTCCGCGCGGATCAGCGCGGCGAGACGCTCGCTGTGCGTGAGTTCGTCGGGACCGGGTTTTGGCAAATCCACGCGCACGCTGGCAATCCGCGAAAAAATGGAGTGCAATCCTCGCATGAATGTGAATCGTCGTCCCGTTGTCCTGATCACCGGCGCCGCCAAGCGCGTCGGCGCGCAGATCGCGCGCGCGCTGCATGCGGCCGGCTACGACCTCGCCCTGCACTACCGACATTCGCGCAGCGAGATGGATGCGTTGTGCGCGGATTTGAACAAGGCGCGCGCCGACAGCGCCTGCGCGCTTCAGGCCGATCTGGTCGATGTCGAAAATTTGCCGCGCATCGTCGCCGGTTGCATCGCCCGCTTCGGCCGGCTGGATGCGCTGGTGAACAACGCCTCGACGTTCTACGCCACTCCAGTCGGTACGGTCTCGCCGGCGCAATGGGAAGAATTGTTCGCGAGCAATGCGCGCGCGCCGTTTTTCCTCGCCCAGGCTGCCGCACCGCATCTGAAAAATGCGCAGGGTAGCATCGTCAATATCGTCGACATCTACGCCGAGCGCCCGCTGCCCAGCCATTCGGTGTATTGCATGGCCAAGGCCGCACTGGCGATGATGACGCTGGCTTTGGCGCGCGAACTCGCCCCTGAGATCCGCGTCAATGGTGTCGCGCCGGGCGCCGTGCTGTGGCCGGAATCCGGCAAGGCCTATGCCGATCAGCGCGAGCTAGTCGCGCGCACGCCGCTGCAACGCGCGGGCGCACCGGACGACGTCGCCACCGCAGTGCTGTTCCTGTTGCGCGACGCCAGGTTCACGACCGGACAGATCGTGCGCGTGGACGGAGGACGCGCGCTTGCCATGTGATCCGCGCTACAAATCCGCAACCCGCTCGGAATGATCCTTCGCGACGGGAAATTCCTGCCACAACTGCCCAATCGTCCTGCCGCGCACGGGGTGCGTCACATCCGGCGCGATGTCCGCCAACGGCTTGAGCACGAACGCGTACTTCAACTCCGGTCGCGGAATTTCCAGATTGCCCGGCCCCTGCACTATCTGATCGCCGAACAGCACGATGTCGACGTCGAGCGTGCGGCTGGAAAAACGCGGCACGTCGCGGCGGCGGCCGTGGCGATTTTCCAGGGCATGCAGCCACTCGTTGAGCACCGTGGCGCTCAGGTCGGTTTCGATCCCTACGGCGAGATTGAGGAAATCCGGACCGTCGAAACCAACCGCCGGGAAGCGATAGACCGGCGACACGATCAGCGCGCCGAAGCGTGCACGCAGCTCTATGAGCGCTGCGCGCAGGTTTTTTCCCGGTTCGAGATTGGAGCCGAGACTGAGCCAGACGCGCGTCATCAGGCAGGTTTTGCGCCGCGCTCTATCGCTACACCGACGGCCTTTGAACCGGTGACGGCACCGGGCTTGGACAGCTTCAGGCGCAGCCACGCCACGCCGAATTCGCCGCGCACGATATCCGCGCAGCGCTCGGCGAGGGTCTCCACGAGTTCGAAATGCGATTCCTCGACAAAGGCGATCAGGCGCTTGGCGACTTTCTTGTAATCCAGCGTGTCTTCGATCTTGTCGCTGGCGGCGGGCTTGCGGTTGTCGAAGGCCATTTCCAGATCGAGTGCGATGGTCTGACGGATCTTGCGCTCCCAGTCGTAGATGCCGATGACGGTTTCGATGCGCAGGTCTTCGATGAAAACGACGTCCATTACGCGGCCTCCACGGCGGGCAGCGAGGCCAGGTCCCAGCGCGGAGCGACCTTGATCGACGTGTCATCGTGCAGCCCGACACGCAGGCGCAACGCGCCGGCCAGCGCGATCATCGCGCCATTGTCGGTGCAGAATTCCAGGCGCGGGAAATACACGCGGAAACCTTCGCGCTGCGCCGCTTCGGCCAGCTGCGCGCGCAGCTTGCGGTTCGCGCCGACGCCGCCGGCGATCACCAGCCGCGTCGCGCCGGTCTGCTGCAGCGCGCGCCGGCATTTGATCAGCAGGGTTTCGACGATGGCGTCTTCGAAGGCACGCGCGATGTCGGCTTTCGCATTCGGCTCGCCAGCGTGCTGCTGGTACGCAAGCAGCACCTGCGTCTTGAGTCCCGAAAAACTGAAATCCAGCCCCGGTCGATCCGTCATCGGTCGCGAGAACTTGAACTTGCCCGGCGCGCCGGATTCGGCCAGCTTCGCCAGCGCCGGGCCGCCCGGATAGGGCAGCCCCATCAGCTTGGCGGTCTTGTCGAAAGCCTCGCCGGCGGCATCGTCCAGCGTGTCGCCGAGCAGGCGATAGTGGCCGATGGCGGAAACCTCGATCAGCATGGAATGCCCGCCGGACACGAGCAGGGCCACGAACGGCGGCTGCGGCGGATCGGCTTCGAGCAAGGGCGCGAGCAGGTGCCCTTCCATGTGATGCACGCCAATGGCCGGGACATCCAGCGCCCACGCCAGCGCGCGTGCGCTGGCGGCTCCCACGAGCAAGGCGCCGACCAGTCCGGGGCCGGCCGTATAGGCCACGCCGCGCAGATCGCGCGGCGTCATGCCGGCCTTGGAAAGCGTCTCGCGGACCAGCGGCGTGAGCTTGCGCACATGGTCGCGGCTGGCCAGCTCCGGCACCACGCCGCCGTAATCGGCGTGCATCTTGATCTGGCTGTACAGGGTATGGGCCAGCAGACCGCGCTCGACGTCGTAGACCGCCACGCCGGTTTCGTCGCAGGAAGTCTCGATGCCGAGCACTGGCCCGGTCAGCTTGTCGGCAGATTTTGCAATTTGCTGGTTTTGCACGGTAAAATATGCGGCTCGCCCGGTCGTCCGGGTATTTAGTGTACAGCGGAGACCCCATGCCCAACGTCAAAGTTCGCGAGAACGAGCCTTTCGAGTTCGCGCTGCGCCGCTTCAAGCGCACCTGCGAGAAGGCCGGCGTTCTGGCCGAAACGCGCAAGCGCGAGTTCTACGAAAAGCCGACGCAGGAGCGCAAGCGCAAGGCCGCCGCGGCGGTGAAGCGCCATCTGCGCCGCGTTTCGCGCGACGTGACCAAGCGCAAGCGTTTGTACTGAGGCTTGCGGCTTCAATGGTTTCACGAACCGGCGTTGCGCGAGTAACGCCGGTTTTTGTGTTTATGGACCCGGGAATGCTGCCATGAGCCTGAAAGCAAAACTCACCGACGACATGAAGGCCGCCATGAAGGGCGGCGACAAGGAGCGTCTCGGCACCATCCGCCTGATCAATGCCGCGATCAAGCAGCGCGAGGTGGACGAGCGCATCGTGCTCGACGACGCCCAGGTGCTGGCCGTGCTGGAGAAGATGCTCAAGCAACGCCGCGATTCGATCACGCAATTCGAGGCTGCCAACCGCAACGACCTGGCGGACAAGGAAAAGGCCGAAGTCGCCGTGATCCAGGCCTACATGCCGGCGCAAATGACACCGGCGGAAGTGGATGCCGCGATCGCCGCCGCGAT
>JAICYA010000110.1 GCA_025934455.1 Rudaea sp. | reverse complement strand
GCAAGACATTACGGACGCTTTTGTGATCACAGACGATTTCGTATCTAGCGGACAGATCAGCGGCGCGGAGAGCATACCTATTGCCAAATTGAAAATTGGCAAATTTCATTCCGTGGACGGGAAAAGGTTGCAGGTCAACCAATCGGTGACACGATACCAACGCGAATTGGCCTATCTAGCGAGCATTCTTTAAAGTTTGCCCCATCGCCCGCGCGCGGCCTTCTTAGCAATCTCTGACCGCTGCTTGGCGGTCAAAGATTTAGCCCTTGCCTTGCCGCCCTTCAGCCCGCCCTTGCGGCCTAGGGCGACAGCGGCGGGGTCTTTACCGTCGTCGGTTTTGGCGTCTTGTAGCTCGCCGGTCGCCAGCATGGCGATCATGTGGGCGAGTTGGTTCGTGTCGCGCGGTCTTTTCGGAGTCTTAGCCATGCGCACAGTATGCGCGCGCTTGCCTGAACGCTCAAGCATCCATGATTTCAAACTAGACCACTACCTGAAATCGAAGCGCGCCCACTTGTATTCCGTTCGCCCTGAGCGTAGCGCCGCAGGCGCGAAGTCGAAGGGCCACCCGGCGTTTCGACTTCGCTCGCTTCGCGAGCTACGCTCAACGCGAACGGTTTTGTAAAAAGCCATGTCCTTCCTCGAACTCTCGCTCACTATTTCAGCCACGCAGCAGGCCAGCGTCGAAGCTGCGCTGGAAGAACTTGGCGCGCTGTCGATCACGCTGCAAGACGCCGATGCCGACACACCCGACGAACGCGCGATCTTCGAGCCGGGCGTCGGCGAAACGCCGCTGTGGAACGACCTTGTCCTGCAGGCGCTGTTCGACGCAAATGCCGATCGCGCCGGACTCGTGCATGCGCTCGCCGAGCTGATTCCCGGCATCGATCCGGCGCAAATCGCGTTTCGCGAAGTGGCCGACCAGGACTGGACGCGCGCCTGGCTCGATACGTTCAAGCCCATGCGCTTCGGCAAACGTTTGTGGATTTATCCCTGGAACGTGGAGGCGCCCGACGCTGCCGCCACGGTGATCGTGCGCCTGGATCCCGGCCTGGCGTTCGGCAGCGGCACGCATCCGACCACGGCGCTGTGCCTGGAATGGCTGGATGGAACCGACCTCACTGGCAAGACGCTGGTCGATTACGGCTGCGGCTCGGGCATCCTCGCCATCGCCGCGCTCAAGCTCGGTGCCGCGCGCGCAATCGGCGTGGACAACGACGAACAGGCCATCGCCGCCAGCCGCGACAACGCGCAACGCAATGGCGTCGTCGAGAATCTGGATTTGTATCATCCGCAGCATTTTCCACCCATGCAATCCGACGTGCTCGTCGCGAACATCCTTGCCGGACCGCTCGCGGAACTCGCACCGTTGTTCGCGCAAAGCCTCAAACCCGGCGGCGCGCTGGCGCTGTCAGGCATCCTCGACGGCCAACAGGACGAACTGCTCGCGCATTACGCGCAGTGGTTCGTCGCCTTGCGCGCGACGACGCGCGATGGATGGGTACGAATCGACGGCGTGCAGGCTGACTAGCGCAAGCACAACACGGCCGCGAGCTTTTCCGCGTCGCGCCGCTGCATCGCTTGTTCGACCAGCGCCGTGCGCAAAACCGTTAAGGCCGGGTCTACCTGAACGACTGCGATGCCATCTTCCACAACGGCTTCGAAGCGCCCTGAGGCGGAGGCGCCAGCTTGGGCTAGAATTCCGTGCATGTATTCCCAATGCCCTGAATGCCTGACGATCTACAAGGTCGGCGCTGCCGTACTCGGGCAGTCGCACGGCAGCGTGCGCTGCGGGCATTGCAACGCCGTGTTCGACGCGCTGCGCACGCTGACCGAGCAGTTGCCCGACGAATCGGTGCGGCACCTGCTTGCGCATCCGGGCGACGACGCGCCACCGCAACTGGCCGTGCCGGCGTTGCGTCCGAAAACCGGCGAGCAGCAAGCCTTGTTGTTCGATCCGGACGAACGCCCCACGCACACGCCGGCCCAGCGACGCGCGCACACGCCGGCATTCGCGCGCTCGCGCCGCGCACCATCCGTTTCGCGCAACTGGTCATGGGCGCTGGGCGCGTTGGGCCTTGCCCTGTCGCTGCTCGCGCAGATCGGCTATGCCGAGCGTGCGGTTCTGCTCGACGATGCACATGTGCGGCCGATGCTCGACGGCGTTTGCGCGACGCTCGGCTGCCGTTTGCCGCTGCGCCACGACCCGGTGAAATTGGAACTGCTGTCGCGCGACATCCGCCCGCATCCATCGGTACCGAATGCGCTGATCGTGTCGGCCACGCTGCGCAACGACGCGAATTTTGCGCAAGCCTTCCCCGATGTCGAGATCACGTTGTCGGACCTGGACGAAAACCGCATCGCCATGCGCCGCTTCCGGCCGCAGGATTACATCGCCGACACCCGCAGCCTGGCAGCGGGACTGGCGCCCGGCGCGACCGCCGCGCTGGTGTTCGAGGTGGCCGACCCGGGCAAGAACGCGGTCGCGTTCGAATTCAAGTTTCGCTGATCGCGGCACTTATCAAGCGCGGCGCTTGGCGCTAGACTCCCTGCCCCGTTGCATGCGCGCGGCGGGAATGCCAAGGAAGCAACCGCGATGCTCGCCGCCGAACCCCTCTCCGCCAGTCACGTCGACAACGTCTCGGAAGCCGCGTTGCAGCCGGCGTTGTGCGATTGCGTGGCGCGCGCGGTACGCCGCTACCTAGCCGACCTCGACGCACAACAACCGGACGGGCTTTACGACCTGGTGCTGGGTGAGGTCGAAAAACCGCTGCTGCGCGAAGTACTGCGCTGGAGCGAGGGCAACCAGAGCCGCGCCGCGCAGGCGCTGGGCATCAATCGCGCGACATTGCGCAAGAAATTGGCGTTGCGCGGCCTGTCTTAACGCCGTGTGGGTATAATCGTCCGCTACCTTTTGCGGGCCGATCCATGTTTGACGCAAGCTTGGCTCCGATCCGGCGCGCGCTGCTGAGCGTGTCCGACAAGACCGGTCTCATCGACCTGGCGCGCGGACTCGACGCGCTCGGCGTCGTGCTGATTTCCACCGGCGGCACCGCGCGCGCGCTGCGCGAAGCGGGACTCGCCGTGCGCGAAGTCGCCGACGTCACCGGCTTTCCGGAAATCATGGACGGTCGGGTCAAGACCCTGCATCCGAAAATCCACGGCGGCCTGCTCGGCCGGCGCGGCCAGGACGACGCGGTAATGGCCGAACACGGCATCGAAGGCATCGACCTGCTGGTCGCCAACCTGTATCCGTTCGAGCAGACTACCGCGTCGCCGGATTGCAGCATGCACGACGCCATCGAGAACATCGACATCGGCGGACCGGCGATGCTGCGCGCCGCGGCCAAGAACCATGAACACGTCGCCACCCTGGTCGACCCGGCCGATTACGCAGAATTGATCCAGACCCTGCACGCCGACAACGGCACCAAGCTGGACCTGCGCCGACGCCTCGCCGCCAAGGTTTACGCGCACACCGCGCGCTACGACGGCACGATTGCGAACTGGCTCGGCGCGCGCCTGAATGCCGACGGCGTCGAACAGTTTCCGCCGAGCCTACACCTGGCGTTCACGCGCCACGCCACGCTGCGTTACGGCGAGAACCCGCACCAGAACGCCGCGTTGTATCTGCAACGGAATGCCGCGCCGGGCTGCGTGGCCACGGCGCGCGTGCTGGCCGGCAAGGAGCTGTCCTACAACAATCTCGCCGACGCGGACACGGCGCTGGAATGCGTCAAGGCATTCCGCAAGGCGCCGGCCTGCGTCATCGTCAAGCACGCCAATCCCTGCGGCGTGGCGATCGGCGCAACCGCGCGCGAAGCCTACGACAAGGCCTACGCGACCGACCCGGTATCGGCATTCGGCGGCATCATCGCGTTCAACCAGCCACTCGACGCGGCGACCGCGCAGTCCATCCTCGATCGCCAGTTCGTCGAAGTGGTGATCGCACCGGAAGTCGATGCCGCCGCCTTGGCCGCGTTCGCGAAAAAACCCAACGTGCGCGTACTGGCCAGTGGCGATTGGCCCGAACAACCGGTGCCGACGCTGGACTTCAAGCGCATCTCCGGTGGACTGCTGGTACAAGACACCGACCGCGATACGCTGCTGCTGTCGGATCTGAAAGTCGTGTCCCGGCGCGTGCCCGACGCCGACGAGCTGCGCGACCTGCTGTTCGCCTGGCACGTGGCGATGTACGTCAAGTCCAACGCCATCGTCTACGCGCGCCAGGGCCGCACGGTCGGCATCGGCGCGGGCCAGATGAGCCGCGTGATCAGCGCCAAGATCGCCGCGCTCAAGGCCGAGGAAGCCAAGCTCGACGTCGCCGGCAGCGTGATGGCATCCGACGCGTTCTTCCCGTTCCGCGACGGCGTCGATACCGCCGCCGCCGCCGGCATCCGCGCGGTGATCCAGCCCGGCGGCTCGATGCGCGATGCCGAATCCATCGCCGCGGCGGACGAACACGACATGGCGATGGTGTTTACAGGCGTCAGGCATTTCAGACATTAAGCCATGAAAGTTCTGGTCATCGGCTCCGGCGGGCGCGAACACGCGCTGGCCTGGAAGATTCGCCAATCCCCGCGCGTGAGCGAAGTGATCGTCGCGCCCGGCAATGCCGGCACCGCGACCGAATCCGGCGTGCGCAACGCCGCCGTCGCAATGCACGACATCGATGGACTGCTGCAACTGGCAAAAGTGGAAAATGTCGCATTGACCGTGGTCGGCCCCGAGGTGCCGCTGGTCGCGGGCATCGTCGACCGCTTCCGCGGCGCCGGCCTGCGCTGCTTCGGTCCGCGCCGGCTGGCGGCGCAGCTCGAAGGCTCGAAAACCTTCGCCAAGGAATTCCTCGTCCGCCACAACATTCCGACCGCACGCCACGCGGCGTTCGACCAGCTCAAGCCGGCGCTGGCCTACGTGCGCGCGCAGGGTGCACCGATCGTGATCAAGGCGGACGGCCTCGCCGCGGGCAAGGGCGTGGTCGTGGCGCTGACCCTGGCCGATGCCGAACAGGCGCTGCACGACATGCTCGGCGCGCATGTGCTCGGCGAAGCATCGGCGCGCGTGGTGATCGAGGAATTCCTCGACGGCGAGGAAGCCAGCTACATCGTGCTGTGCGATGGCCGCCGCGCGCTGCCGCTGGCGACCAGCCAGGACCACAAGCGCCGCGACGACCGCGACCTCGGCCCGAATACGGGCGGCATGGGCGCGTATTCGCCGGCGCCGGTGGTCACGCCGGAAGTCGAGCGTCGCATCCTGCGCGAGATCATCGAGCCGACCCTGGCCGGTATGGCCGCCGAAGGCGCGCCGTTCATCGGCTTCCTGTATGCCGGCCTCATGATCGACAAGCACGGCACGCCGCGCGTGATCGAATTCAACGTGCGCCTGGGCGATCCGGAAACACAGCCGATCCTGCTGCGCCTCAAATCCGACCTCGTGGACATGATCGACGCCGCGCTGGATGGGCGCTTGGACAAGGTCAGCGTGAGTTGGGATGCGCGCGTCGCGCTCGGCGTGGTGCTCGCCGCGCACGGCTATCCGGGCAAGGTGCGCCTGGGCGATGTGATCGAAGGCCTGGATGCGGATTTCGGTGCCAATGTGAAGGTCTTCCACGCCGGCACGAAACTGGATAACGGAAAAATCGTCACCGCCGGCGGCCGCGTGCTGACCGTGTGCGCACTCGGCGAGGATTTCGCCGAGTCACAAACGCGCGCCTACGCGGCGGTGCGCAAGATCAAGGCCGATGGCATGTTCTGCCGCCGCGATATCGGCTGGCGCGCGATCAGCCGCTAAATCCCGTGCTCAGCAACGCTTGCGCAGGTGAATGACGTTGCGTCCGTCCACGTGTTCGTAGCGGAAATCGTCCATCAGATGGCGCACCAGCGGAATGCCGTGGCCGCCGATGCGCGCGGTGTCGATGCTGTCGCCGTCCGGCGGCGCCTGCCAGGTGGTCGGATCGAAGGGTTCGGCGAAGTACTCGATGGTCGCGTCCACCGCGCCGGGCGAACGTGCCAGTTGCAGGTCGATCGTGCCGGATGCCTGTTGCGCATGCATCAGCACGTTGGTGAGCAGTTCATCGACGGATATCTGCAAGGCGCGCAGCGCGGTTTCTGGCACGCTCGGCAGCAGGGTCTTTTCCATGCGCTCGTTGAAGCGCCCGATCGCGGCGCGATCGCGCTCGACGCGCAGTTTCCAGACCACGCCCGTCGTGACCGGCGCCGCCGCAGCCTGCGGTTTGCGCCACCAGTTTCGCCAGCGTTCGCGCCATCCACCCATGCGCCAATGCTGACGAAATCGGCGCGGCTTGGCAACGTCAGGACTTTTTCGGCGGCGTCGCAAACGTTTCGAGCGGCGGCGGATTCATGTTGGGGTGCTCGGCAGGCCACGGCTGTGCCGGTACCTTCTTCGCGACGAAATCCTGCATGGTCTTGCGGAACATGGCCGCGCGCGCGGTGTCGTTCATGCGCGCCGCGTCGTAGATCGCCTGGGCCTGCGATTTCTGCGCATCGTCGAACTTGCCGTTCGCCGCCTGCGCCAGCGCCAGCGCGGTGGCGTCGCCCGCATCCGGACGCTGCCGGTACAAGGCCTGCGCGTAATCGAGCGCCATGCCGCGTTCGTCCGCGGTGGCGGCCGGGCAGGTGCTGGCCAGGCGCACGAATATCTGCATCAGGTCGCCGTCCTGCGCGCGCTTGACCAGGCGCCGATTGACCT
>JAICYA010000059.1 GCA_025934455.1 Rudaea sp. | reverse complement strand
GTACAGGCGAAATTCCACGAAGGCACCGCACCGGGCGTGGTTTGGACCTGGAACGCGATCGGCAAGCAGCGCGGCGCGTGGAAGCTCGACGCGAATGCGCCGGAGTACACAAAGGGATTCCTGCTCAACCACGCGATCGACGACCTGCTGCCGCCGCGCGCTGACGGTTACCGCTATGCGAACGCGGATCCCGTGACCGGACAGGCGGCGTGGTTCGACCTGAAGGTGCGTATCGTGCGCGCCGACAACGCGGAGCAAGCCGCATGAGCCTGCAAGCCTGGGCCGTTGCCGTCATCGTGATCGGCGCGATGGCGCTGTTCGTCAGCGAAAAACTGCGCTACGACGTGATCGGCCTGCTCGTGCTCGCCGCGCTGCTGGTGTCGGGAATCCTGACGCCGGCGGAAGGCTTGTCCGGCTTCAGCAACGAGGCAACAATCGTCGTCGCGGCGATGTTCGCGCTGAACGCGGGACTCGTCGGCACCGGCGCCCTCGACCCCCTGATCCGCACGTTGTCGCGCATCCAGCGGCCGTGGCTGCTGACGCTTGCGATCCTCGTCATCGTCTGCTTCCTCGGCGCGTTCGTGAAGAACACCGCGCTGGTCGCCACGTTTTTGCCGGTGACATTGAGCGTCTGCGCGCGTGCAAAGACATCGCCGGCGCGCGTGCTGATCCCTATGTCCTACGCGGCGCAGATGGGTGGCGTGTGCACGTTGTTGGGCACTTCATCGAACCTGTTGACGAACAGTTTGGCCGTGCAGCACGGCATGCCGGAATTCGGCGTGTTCGATTTCACCAAGCTCGGCGTCGTGCTCGCGATCGCCGGCATCGTGTACTTGATGCTGATCGGGCGCTGGCTGCTGCCGCGCCACATCGATACCGATCATTCCGAAAACCTGGAACTCGGCAAGTTCGTGACCGAGCTGCGCGTGCTCGCCGATTCGCCGCTGATCGGCGAATCGCTTGCCGCGGCCAAACTCGGCGAACGCTTCGGCGTGTACGTGCTGGAACTGCTGCGCGGCGACGAACACCTATGGGCGCCGCGCGAACAGGAATTGCGCGAAGGCGACGTGCTGCTCGCACGCGGCGACTGGCAGCGTCTGGAGGAATTCAAGCAGAAGCTGAAACTCGAAATCGCGCCGGTGCTCGACCTGCCCGCCGCCGAGGGGGCCGGACGCCGCGTGCTGATCGAGGCGCTGGTCGCGCCGGGTGCGCGCGTGATTGGCGACACCGTCGAGGACATCGATTTCCGCTGGACCTACAACGCAGCCGTACTCGCCGTGCAACGCCGCAGCCGCATCCTGCGCGAACAGCTGAAGTTCACCCGTTTGGAAGTCGGCGACATCCTGCTGCTGCTGGTCGACGAGGCGGCACTGCGCCAGTTGCGCCGCGAATCCGGCCTCGTCGTGCTCAGCGAACGCGGCGATACGCGCGCCTCGCGGCGCAAGGCGCCGCTCGCGATAGCCATTCTCGCGGCCGTGGTCGTCGTCGCCGGACTCGGCATCCTGCCGATCGTCGTCAGCGCGCTCGCCGGCTGCGCGGCGATGGCGCTGACGGGGTGTTTTTCCTTCGAGGACGTGTACGAGACGATGGACTGGAAAGTCATCGTCCTGCTCGGGGCGATCCTGCCGCTCGGCATCGCGCTGGACAAGACCGGACTCGCGCACGAGGTCGTCGACGCCGGCATGCGCCTCGTCGGCACGCACGGACCGCTCGCCGTCCTGCTCATGGTCTACCTGCTCACCGCCGTGCTCACCGAAATGATGGGGCACAATCCGTCCGTGGTGCTGATGGTGCCGATCGCGATTTCCATCGCCCACGTCCTGCACGTGAGCCCGACGCCGTTCGTGATCTGCGTCGCCTTCGCCGCGGCGACTTCGTTCGCGACGCCGGTCGGTTATCCGACCAACACGATGGTGTATGCGGCGGGCAGTTATCGTTTTGCCGATTTCATGAAAGTCGGCATTCCGCTGATCGCGATGTTCTGCGCGCTGTCGATGTGGTTGATCCCGCATTTCTGGCCGTTCCACCCCTGAGCGAAGCGCCATGACGATGCTGCCGCCGCCAACGCGCAAGAAACTCGGCCTGGTCATCGACCTGGACATCTGCGTCGGTTGTCACGCCTGCGCGGTTGCGTGCAAGGAATGGAACGACGGCGGCGAGTTCGGTCCGCTGCCGGACGAGAATCCCTACGGCGCGCAACCGCTGGGCGTCTGGTTCAATCGCGTGCACACGTATGAAGTCGAGCCAAAGGAAGCAAGCAAGCCGGCAATGACCGTGCATTTCCCGCGCTCCTGCCTGCACTGCGAGACGCCGGATTGCGTGACGGTGTGTCCGACCGGCGCGAGCTACAAGCGCGCCGAGGACGGCATCGTGCTCGTGGACGAGGACAAGTGCATCGGCTGCAAGTTGTGTTCGTGGGCCTGCCCTTACGGCGCGCGCGAATACAGCGCGACTCGCGGCGTGATGCAGAAATGCACGCTGTGCGTGGATCGCATCTACAACGAATCGTTCGAGGAAATCGACCGCCAGCCGGCCTGCGTAATGGCGTGTCCCACGCGCGCGCGGCACTTCGGCGATCTCGGCGATGCGGATTCTGCCGTATCGAAACTCGTCGCCGGACGCGGTGGCTACGATCTCATGCCGGAGATCGGCTATAAACCGGTGAACAAGTACCTGCCGCCGCGTCCACGCCGCGGTGGCTGCGGCTCTGCGCCAACCAAGATCGCACAGGATGAAAAAGTGGATTTTTCCAACGCATCACCATTGTTGCGCTGGATGGACAAGGTTCTTTCGCGGTAACAGAATCCCGACCTATCGCAACCAACAGGCACCGACCATGCGCAAGACAATATCCGTTCTGATTCTTGGCGTTGCCTGCATGAGCGCAACCGCACAGACGGCCTCGAATTTGTTGCCGAATGGCGATTTCAGCAATGCCGCACAACTGTCCGGTTGGACCAGCCTGGGGTCCGGAACCATGCAATTCAGCACTGCCGATGCCAACGGCAACAGCGCATCTGGCTCGATGATATTGAGCTCGGGCTCTTATTTTCAAAAGGGAACTGCAATTTCCAGTTGTTTTGCCGTTTCGCCGGGCAAGGCGTTCAGCATCGGTGGTCAAGTTAAGGGTTCCAGTACGATCGGGCTGAGTTTTTACGGCGCCGAAACCAGTTTTGCTTGCTCGACATACGCTACGGCGAACTGCACAGGAAATGTTCTCGATTCGCCAATGGTTTCGATGGTTTCAAGTCAGACTTCTTTCATGGCGTTCCCAACCACCAACGGAACCACAAACGCCATGGCGGTGTCGGCGAATTGCACCGTTAATGCCGGGGTACTGCCGAACTCCGTGGCAACACAATTTGATACAGGTGTCGGGTATTTCGACAACCTGTTTTTTACCCCTGCAATCACTTTGGATGGCTACCTGAGCGGTTCCTGGTACGACCCCTCGCAAAGCGGTCAAGGTTTCGACCTGGATTTCACGGACCAGCAAAACCAATTGGTGGCTTATTGGTTCAGCTTCACCCCGGACGGCAAAAGCCCGATGTGGCTTTATGCACAAGGCACCTACGATTCCTCGTCGAACGCCGTAACGATACCGGCTGCGATCGTCTCCGGCACCCGCTTCTCGCCGAATTTCAATCCCGCTGATGTCCAGCGCACGCTGTGGGGCACGCTTACCTTCACTTTCAGCGATTGCAACCACGGCAATGTAAGCTGGAATTCGACCGTCTCCGGCTACGGCAGCGGTTCGTTCCCGATCGTACGGCTCACGCGGATCAGAGGCACGGCCTGTCCGCAATAAGCACCGATGCGGATACAGGAATGAATCCCGCCTTCTCAGTCATCTTCTTCACCGTCGTATCCGGCATGGGCTACGGGCTGTTGTTCCTGCTCGGTGTGCTGTTCGCGTTGAATCCCGTGTTGATTGGACGCAACGAGGCGCTGCTTGCGCTCAGTGTCGGTGCGGTATTCGTCGTCGCGGGACTGCTCGCCTCGACATTGCACCTCGGCCAGCCGCAGCGTGCCTGGCGCGCATTCAGTCAATGGCGATCGTCGTGGTTGTCACGCGAGGGCGTGGCTTCGGTGGCGAGCTTCGTACCGATCTTCGCGCTGGCATGGTGCCTGTGGCGCGGCGCGGAGGCGGCCGCGCTGCGCGGACTCGGCGCATTGCTTGCCGTACTCGCGGTGGTCACTGTGCTCTGCACGGCAAGGATCTACACTTCGCTGAAGACGATACCGGCCTGGCACAACCGTTTTGTGCTGCCGGGTTATCTCTTGCTCGCGCTGCTGGGCGGCGCATCCTGGTTATGGCTGATCGGGGAATGGACCGGCGGCGCGCGCGCGCAACCGACATTGATAGTCGCACTCGCCATCGCCAGCAGCGCGCTCAAGTTCGCGTACTGGCGATTCATCGGCGCCTCGCCGCCGACCTCGACGCCGGAATCGGCCACCGGACTCGGCCGCTTCGGTCGCGTGCGCAGCGTCGAAGCACCGCACACGGAAGAGAATTACCTGACGCGGGAAATGGGTTTCGTCCTCGCACGCAAGCACGCGGGGCGTCTGCGCGCGATTTGCCTGGCGCTGATGGGAGCAGCCCCGACTCTTCTGGCATTGGCCGCGCTGTTTGCACCGCGCGCATCGAGCGCGATATTCGCGTGTATGGCGGCGCTCGCGGTCAGCGCCGGACTGTTCGTCGAACGCTGGCTGTTTTTCGCCGAAGCCTGGCATGTCGTGATGCTGTACTACGGCGGCGCACAGCCACATCGCGCCTGAACGGCGCTTGTACGTTTCGCGCACTTGTCCACATTTTTGCATCGGCGGACGCTTACAATGCGCCCCCGCCACGTTGCACGCGGCGCGTCCCCCAGAACAAGGAATTCCCCATGAAAACGACATTACTCGCATCCGCCATTTTGCTCGCGCTGCCGCTGGCTGCGCTCGCCGATGCGCCCCCGCCGCCGCCACAGGGCTGGTCCGGCAGCGGCGAAGCCGGCCTTTCCATCGCCAACGGCAACACCAAGTCGCAGAACCTGAACGCCAAGCTTGATCTTAAATTCAACGACGACCAGTGGACCGACGATTTCTACCTGCTGGCGCTGCGCAACAAGGCCAACACGCCGGCCGGCTACGACCTGACCGCGAACCGCTACGAAGGCGGCGCCTCGCTCGGCTACAAGTTCGACGAGCGCAGCTACATCGTCGGCGCGGCGCGCTACGAACACGACGAATTCTCGTCGTACGACTACCAATACATCGTCTCGATCGGCTACGGCTACCAGATCCTGAAGAACGCGAGCGATGAACTTGCGGTGGAAGTCGGTCCGGGCTACAAGGTCGCGCAACCGGCTTCCTACATCCTGCTGCCGGTCGATCCGCAATCGCCGCCGGTCAAGGTCACGCCGGATTCGGAAAACAACCTCGTCGCACGCGGCAAGCTCGCCTACAAGCACAATTTCAGCGACACGGTGTCGTTCGTCGACACGTTCGTGGTCGAAGCCGGCAGCGGCAACAAGTTCTTCCAGAACGACGCGGGCCTGGCGGTGAAGATGAGCAGCAAGCTCGCGCTGAAGGTCGGCTACCAGATCCGCCACAATTCGGACGTGGAACCGGGCTTCAAGAAGACGGATGGGCTGTTTACGACAAACCTGGTGTACAACTTCTGAGCATTTCCCCCTCTCCCGCCAGCGGGAGAGGTGTAGTTATCGACCCAGCAATTCCCCAGCGCCCTGCGCGAGCAGTGCGCGCGCGACGCGCTCGCCGAGCGCTTCCGGCGCTTCGGATTGGCCATCATCTTCGGCGCGGATGAGCTTGCCGCTGGCGGCGTCGCCGACCAGTCCGGAAAGATGCAAGCCGATTTCGGTTTCGATGCAGAACGCCGCGATCGGCACCTGGCAACTGCCTTCCAGACGGCGTGTCATCGCGCGCTCGGCGGCGACGCAACGCGCCGTTGCCTCGTCGTGCAGCGGCGCGAGCAGTTCCTGCGTGCGCGCATCACCGGCGCGCAGTTCGACGGCGATCGCGCCCTGCGCCGCGGCCGGCAACCAGTGCGGCGGTTCGAGCCGGCTGCGGATGCGCGCGGCGAGGCCGAGGCGTTCCAGTCCCGCGCAGGCGAGCACGATGGCGTCGTAATCGCCGTGGTCGAGCTTGGCCAAGCGCGTGTTGACGTTGCCGCGCAGATCGAGCAGGCGCAAATCCGGACGCCGCGCGCGCAGTTGCGCCTGCCGGCGCAGCGATGAGGTGCCGACTCTGGCGTTTTGCGGCAAATCATCCAGATGCACAAAGTGTACGGAGACGAAAGCGTCGGCCGCATCGGCGCGCTCGAGCACGGCGCCAATCGCGAA
Organism: Rudaea sp.; assembly: GCA_025934455.1. The sequence goes on along the minus strand of JAICYA010000059.1, from coordinate 2,603 downwards.
GCCGTCGTCCAGGCGCATCGGTACGTCCTTGAACGAATGCACGGCGATGTCGGCCTCACGTTGTTCAAGTGCGACTTCGAGTTCCTTGAGGAACAGCCCCTTGCCGCCGATGTCGGCGAGCGGACGATCCAGGATCTTGTCCCCGCGCGTCGTCATCGGCACGAGCTCGACGCCCAGATGCGGATGCGCGGCGCGCAGGCGCATGGCCACGTGCTCGGCCTGCCACAACGCGAGCGCGCTCTTGCGCGTGGCAATGCGCAATGCGTTCACAGCGCGCGCGCCAGCTTGCGCAAGCCCGGCAGGTTGCGTCGGCTCACTTCCAGCGTCGTCGCCACGCCTTCGAGTTGTACGTGGATCGTGCCATCGGCGGCGCGCACGAGTCCGCTCAGGCGATCGCGCGCGACCAGGCAATTGCGGTGGATGCGCACGAAACGTTCGCCGAATTCGTCCTCGAGTGTCTTCAGCGATTCCTCGATCAGCACTTCGCCCTTGGCGTGATGCACGACGACGTACTTGTCTTCGGCGAGCAGATACTGGATGTCGGCCACCGCCACGAGCACGAGGTTGCCGCGCACCCGTGCGCACAAATGGCTGCGGCGCGCCGGTTTGCCACCGGCCGCTTCCAGCCGGGCGATGTCCTCGGTGCCAAAGCGGCGCGCGCGCTCGAGCGCGGTGCGCAGGCGTTCCAGGCGCACCGGCTTGACCAGGTAATCGACCGCGCCGGTGTCGAACGCGGCGAGCGCGTGCTCGTCGTAGGCGGTGCAGAACACGATCGCCGGCGGCTTGTCGAAACCGGCGAAGTGGCGCGCGGCTTCCAGCCCATCCATCAGCGGCATGCGGATGTCGAGCAGGACGACGTCCGGATACAGGCGCGCGGCCGCCTCCAGCGCGGCACGGCCATCGCCCACCTCGCCCGCGATTTCCGCATTTCCACAATCGCGCAGCAATGCGACGAGGCGTTCGCGCGCGAGTGACTCGTCGTCAACGATGAGGATTTTCATTGGGCAGAATTATCTTGCAGACGAATTCATCGGTGCCATTGTCGATGGCGAGCGTTCCGCGCGAACCGAAATGGTACTCGATGCGGGCGCGCGTGTTATCCAGTGCCATGCCGTTGCGCGGCGCCGCGCGTGTGTTCGACGGCGGTTGCGGATTGCGGATTTCCAGCACCACGGCCTCCGCGTCGCGATGGCCGCGCACGCTCACCGTGCCGCCCTCGGGCAATTGCTGGATGCCGTGGTAGATCGCGTTTTCCGCCAGCGGCTGCAGCAGCAGCGCCGGAATCGGCAAATCCGCCGGCAGATCGTCCACGGCCATGTCCACGCGCAGGCGTTCGCCGAGGCGCAGCTTTTCGATGTCGAGGTATTGCCGCATCAGTTCGAGTTCGGCGCCAAGCGTGCTCAGTGCCGCATTGCCGCCGAGCGCGGCACGGAACAGGTCGGACAGGTCTTCCACCGCGCGCTCGGCCTCTACCGGACGGCTGCGGATCAGGCTCGCGATGGTGTTCATGCTGTTGAACAGGAAATGCGGACGAATGCGCGCCTGCAGCGCCTCGAAACGCGCCTTGGCCTCGGCGCGCACGCGCGCGCGCCACTGCTCGAGCACATAGAAATAGCGCAGTAGCGCCGCGCCGATCAGGGCGCAAAGCGCCGCGCTGCGCCAGATGAAGCGCCCCTGGAATTGCGCCGGCAAGGTCAGGTGCAATTCCAACTGCTGGTCGAGTTCGAAGACCAGCGCGCTGCCGACCACGGTGACCGCCAGCATCAGTGCGTAGGCGGCGAGCACGCCGAGCCACGGCGAGAGTCTTTCCAGCTGCGGACGCAGCTTGCACAGGCACACTGCGCAGACCAGCGCCAGCCATTGCGCGAACACGCTCACCGTGGCCAAGCGCGGCAGCAGCGGGCGCATCTCGTCGCTCGGCGCGATCTCGGCGACGAGCACAAGCAGTTCCGCCACCACCATTACCGCGAACAGCACCGGCAGGCTGCAGAAATCCGGCAGCCAGTGCGGGCGTTCTTCGTGGGTCGTTGCCGTCATGCGCCGGAAATACGCGATCCCAGCCATTGGCGCAAATCGGCGATTTCTTCCATGCACACCTGATGCGCCATCGGGTACGCGTGCCAATCGACCGCGTAGCCGCGCTGGACGAGGTAATCGCGGCTCATTTCGCCGAGCGCGTGCGAGATCGTCGGATCGAGCATGCCATGGGCCATGAAGATCGGCGTGGCGCGGTTCGCCGCACTCGCCTCCGCGTCGGTTTTTTCCGCCATCGGCAGGTAGGTCGACAGCGCGACGATGCCGCCGAGGCGCTGCGCATGACGGATGCCGCCGGCGAGCACGATCGCCCCGCCCTGCGAGAAGCCGGCGAGGAAGATGTCTTCGCAGGCAATCCCGCGTTCGACTTCGCGCGCGACCAGTTCCTCGAGCAGGACGATCGAGGATCGGATGCCTGTCTCGTCCTGGCGCTGTGCGATTTCCTGGCCGGAGATGTCGTACCACGCGCGCATCGCCATGCCGCCGTTGATGGTGATCGGGCGCACCGGCGCATGCGGAAACACGAAGCGCAGCGGCGCCCAACGCGGATCGACCAGTTCCGGCACGAT
>JAICYA010000088.1 GCA_025934455.1 Rudaea sp. | reverse complement strand
GATCGCGGCGGCGCTGCCCGCGCAAGCGCATACGCAGGTTTTCGCCGAAACCGATGCGTCCGCCGCGCTGCGCGCCGCCGCCAAACACTTCCCCGGCGAGAACCTCGTCCTGCTGCGCAGTGGCGTCGTGTTGCCGCCATTCTGGTTCGAGCGCTTGCTGCCGGCGCTGGAATTGGCGGATGTCCTCGTCGCCTCGCCGCTGGACAACGCCGATCCCGCGACTGCGCCCCTGCCCGCCGGTACGCGCAGCGACGCCGATCCGCAACGCATCGATGCGTTGTGCTGGGCCCACGGCAGGCACGACGCGATCGACTGGCCGGTATTCTCGTCGCTGCTGAGCGTGTGGAACGGCGCGGCGTTGCAACGCACCGATCTTGATAAAATCCATAAATCCACATTGCACGCTTCCGCCGCGCCGTTGCGCAGCGTATTGCTCGACCACGTCTACGTCGCCGACCCGGTGCGAGACTTGCGTGGTCCGAATCCGCCGGCGCCGGGCGAAGATGTTCCGCCGCCGTCCTCACTCGGCGAATTGCGTGAGGCGTTGCATGCCGCACTTGCCAATTCGCCAGTCGACGCGGCTTACCCGGGCCTCGACGCGAAACCCGTCGTCCTGCACGTGCTGCATGGATGGGGCGGCGGCGCCGAACGCTTCGTGCGTGACATAACCAGCGTCGACCGCGACCGCCATCACCTGGTATTCATGGCGCGCGGCAACTTCGACCGCCGCCGCTATGGCGAAGTGCTGGAACTGCGCGACGCGACGCTCGCCACGCCACCGCTGCGCGCAACGACGTTGCCCGATGCCATCGCCAGCACCGCGCTCTCGCATCGCGGCTACCGCGTGTTCCTCGACGGTATTCTGCGCGATTTCGCCGTGGATGCCGTTGTCGTGTCGTCGCTGATCGGCCACAGCCTGGATGCGTTGCGCACCGGCTTGCCGACCACGTATTTCATCCATGATTTTTATCCTCTGTGGCCACTGCTGCACCGCAACCTGGACGATGCGACGGTCACGTTCGACGCCGCGCAGTTACGTGCCGACCTCGCCACCGCGGATGCCGGATTCGAGTTCGCCGAGCGCGATCCGGATTGGTGGCTGGCGTTGCGCGAGGCACTGGCCGACGCGGCGCTTGCCGCGAAGGCAACGCTGGTTGCGCCGAGCCGCTCGGCGGTGGAGATTGTCCTGAAGCTGCAACCGCGCCTGGCAAACTTGGCACAGCACGCGATCGCGCACGGCATCGTGCCATGGCCGGGCGCGGCGCAACTGCCGCTGCCGACGCCGCTGCCGCGCGAAAAATTGCGCCTGATGAGTCTCGGCCGCGTGCGCCGTGGCAAGGCTTCGCACTTGCTGCGCAAATTGTTGCCGCGCCTGCACGATGCCGAATTGTTCCTGATCGGCGCCGGACCCGAGGTGCGCGAATTCTTCGGCCATGCCGATGTCCACATCCTGCTCAACTACAAGGCCGCGGAACTGCCGGCCCTGCTCGCACGCATCGCGCCGGACTGCGCATTGATCCTTCCCGACTTCGCCGAGACCTTCAGCTACACGCTGTCGGAACTGCGCAGCTTCGGCATTCCCGTGCTCGCCACGCGTCTGGGCGCGCTCGCCGAACGCATCACCGATGGCGTGGATGGTTTTCTCGCCGCACCCGATGCAGTGGCCATCTGCGCAGCCATCGATGCGTTGCGCAACGAACCGGCCCGGCTCGCGCGCGTGCGCGACACCCTGGCCCGGCAGCCGCTGCGCACGCTCGCGGACATGGCGGCGGATTATCGCGATCTGTTGCCGCTCGCGCCGCGATCGAGGGCGATGGACCGGCTCGATGTTGCCGGACCGGATCGTATCGCCGCGCAACAACGCGCGGGCCTGGTCGGCGACGCAGCGCGCGAAATCGCCTTGCTTGAACAGGAAATCGCGGACAAACAACGCGAACTCGAACATCGCGCGGAATGGGCGTTCGGACTCGATGCGCAACTCAAGCGCAACGCCAGCGCGCTGCGCAATCTGCAGGGTGAATTCGAAGAACGCAGCGCTTGGGCGCTTGCTCTCGATCGCGATTTGCAGGTGGCGAGCCGCGAGCGCGACGAATTGCGCAGCGAGCGCGAGCAGATCCTGCACAGCCTGTCCTGGCGCATCACCAAGCCCTTGCGCTTCGCCCGGCGCAAGCTGCGTGGGTTGCGCGTGCGCCTGGGTTTCGCCGCCAGCCGCCTGCGCGCGATCGTGCACCGCGCCCGCGGCAGCCTCACCAGCCGTGGCGTGGTTGGAACAATGCGCCGCGCCGCCGATGAATTCCGCCGCGGCGCGCCGCCGCCAAACGCGCGTATCGTGGCCGCACCGACGAACGAGTTCAGTCCGTTCACCGTGCCGGCGAGCACGACGCCGCGCGTGTCGATCGTGATTCCGGTCCACAACAAGATCGACTACACCGTGGCCTGCCTGCGCTCGCTTGCCGCGCATCCTGGCACGGCGGCGTTCGAGACGATTGTGATCGACGACGCATCCAGCGACGCGACCGCCGAGCGCCTCGCGCAGATCGACGGCATTCGCGTCCTGCGCAATGCGCAAAACCTCGGCTTCGTCGGCTCGTGCAATGCCGGCGCGGCCGCGGCGCGCGGCGAATTTCTCGCCTTCCTCAACAACGACACCGTGGTCGAAGACGGCTGGCTCGACGCGCTGTTGCGCGTTTTCGACGAAGAACCCGAGGCCGGATTGGCCGGCGCCAAACTCGTGTATCCCGACGGCCGCCTGCAGGAAGCCGGCGGCATCGTGTTCGCCGACGGCTCGGGCTGGAATTACGGGCGCTTCGAAAACCCCGCCGATCCGCGCTTCGAGTTCCGCCGCGAGGCCGACTATTGTTCCGGCGCGGCGATCATGATCCGGCGCGATCAATTCGAACAACTCGGCGGTTTCGACACGCGCTACGCGCCGGCCTATTACGAGGACACCGACCTCGCCTTTGCCGTGCGCAGGGCGGGCAGGAAGGTGTTTTACGAGCCGTGCGCGACGGTCGTGCACTTCGAGGGCATCACTGCCGGTACCGACACCGGCAGCGGCATGAAGCGCTTCCAGACGATCAATCGCGAGAAATTCCTGGAAAAGTGGAAAAATGAACTCGTGCGCCAGCCGGCGCCAATCGCCGATGCGAAGGATGCCGAGGCCGCGGCGAATTTCCGTACGCATGGCCACGTGCTGATCGTGGATGCCTACACACCGACGCCGGACCAGGATTCCGGTTCGCTGCGCATGCTCAATTTGATGCGCCTGCTGCGCGAAGGCGGCCATGCGGTGAGCTTCCTGCCCGACAACCGCGCGCACGCCGGCAAGTACACGCAGGCGTTGCAGGCGCTCGGCGTGCAGGCGCTGTATTACCCGTTCGTCGCCGATCCGGTCGCCTGGTTGCGCGCGCACGGCAAGTCGCTGAGCGCCGTGGTGCTGTCGCGGCATTACGTCGCCGCCAATTACGTCGGCCTCGTGCGCCTGTACGCGCCGCAGGCACGCCTGATCTTCGACACCGTCGACGTGCACCACCTGCGCGAACAACGCGCCGCGGAACTGACCGGCAGCGCCGAACAGGCGCAGCAAGCCGCACGCACGCGTGCGCAGGAACTGAAATTGATGCGTGAATGCGACGTCACCTTCGTCGTCAGCGCCGCCGAACAGGAACTGCTTGCGCGCAACCTGCCCGGCGTGCGCATCGAAGTGCTGTCGAACATCCACGAGATTCCCGGCCGCCGCCGCGAATTCGCCGAACGCCGCGACCTCGTCTTCGTCGGCGGCTTCCAGCATCCGCCGAACGTCGATGCGGTGCTGTGGTTCGTGAACGACGTGTTTCCGCGTGTGCGCGCGGCCCTGCCCGGCATCGTCTTCCATGTGATCGGCAGCAAGGCGCCGAAAAACATCCTGGAACTCGCCCACGACGGCGTGCAGGTGCACGGTTTCGTCGAGGACATCGCGCCGTTCATGGACGGCTGCCGCCTCGCGCTCGCGCCGCTGCGCTACGGCGCCGGCGTCAAGGGCAAGATCAACATGGCGATGAGCCACGGCCTGCCGGTGGTGGCGACCACGCCAGCGGCCGAGGGCATGCATGCACGCGACGGCGAAGACCTGCTCGTCGCCGATGCGCCGGAAGACTTCGCCGCCGCGATCGTGCGCGCCTACGGCGATGCGGCATTGTGGAAAAAGCTCTCGGACAATGGCCTCGCCAACGTGCGCGAGCATTTTTCCTTCGACGCGGCGCGCGCGGCACTGGCGAAAATTCTGCCGCCGCGCTAATTCGCCGGCATCGACTCGTACTGCGCCCGCAACGCCGCCAGGCGCGGATTGTTCGGATTCAACTCGCGCGCGGCGTCGAGCGCGCGGCCGGCTTCGGCACGGCGTTTCTGCGCGATGAAACTCTGCGTCTGGTCAAGGAACACGTCGGCGAGGCGGCTGCGCATCGCCGGCACAGCGGCATCCCCGGGATCGGATTCGGCAACCGCGTCGACGTAGGCGCGCGCCTTGTTCGGCGTGCCGCTGCGGACTGCCTGCTCGAACAAGTCCTTGGCGCGAACGGGAATCTTCGCCAGTCCCTCCATCGCCGCGGCGTTGTTCGCATCGATGGCGAGGACCGCGCGGTACTTGTCGAAGGCGCAATCACCGGGCGGCAAAATAAGATTGCCAGCCGTCATCGCGCCGTTGGCCTGCGCCAGCATCTGCTGGATGCGCGCCTGGTCCGCGGGCGTGAGCAGCGCCTTGCGCTTGGCCGCATCCAGACGTTCGCGGGCATCTTTCATATCCGCCTGCGCCCGGCGCAGCCCGGGGGCGTCCGGGGCTGCTTGGGCAGCCTGCTGCAGCAACTTGCTGGCCGGTCCTGTGTCGTCGTCGCTCAGCGCCACGATCGCCTGTGAGATCAGGGTCTGCGCGAGCTTGCCCAGTCCGGCCTTCGCGCGCGCATTGGCCGGATCGCTCTTGAGCGCGGACTGGAACAGCGCGAGCGCGCCGTCCGCGCCGTCGATGCGTCCGGCGCGTTGCTGCGCCTCGGCGCGCGAAAGCGTGTCTTCCAGCGCCTGCTCCGCACCGGCGTGCAGCTTCGCCATCGCGCCGCGCAGCTCGGGAATCGCCGGATGATTCGGCGAGAGTTGCGCCAGCTCGGCGATGAGCTGGTTGGCCAGGTCCACGTTGTTCGCGGCGATCGCATCGCGCGCCTGCTGGGCCACAGCTTCGGCGACTTTTTTCAGTCCGTTCAACGCCAGGCCGTTCGTCATGTCGGCATCGAGCACGCGCTGGTAGGTTTCGGCGGCGCTGCCGCTGCCGATGAGTTTGCCGGCCGCGAGTGCGGCGTCGGCCTTGGCGAGCAGGCCCGCGCTGGCGGTGTTGCGCGTCTGCGCGGCGTGCAGGGCGGCCTTGAGATCCTCGACTTCCTTGCCACCGCCAAGTACCTCGTTGGCCTGTTCGAGGTCCGACTGCGCGGTGGAAAAATCGTCGCGCGTGAGCGCCGCGCGTGCGGCTTCGATCAGGCGTTCGCCAACCTTGTTCAGGCCGGCGCGCGCCGCGTCGTTGTCCGGGTCCAGCGTGCGCGCGGCCTGGAACAGTTCGCGTGCGCTGTCGTTGTGGTTGCCGACCAGGTTGCCTGCGGCCAGCGCCTTGTCACCGCGCGCAATCAAAGTATTCAGCTCGGTGTTCGGCAGCAGTCCGCGCAGGCGGTTCTGGAAAAACCACGCCGCCAGCACCGCGATGACGACGACGGCGATCGCCGCGAAAATCCAGCGTCGGCGCCCGTGCTCGGGCGTAGCCGCACGATGCGGCTGCGGTCGATGCATCGGCGCGTTGGCGATGTCGTCCATCCGGCCCAGGCTCGGTTCGGCGCGATGGCGCGCACCGCCCGGCGGCGTGGCCGGAATCGCGCGCGTCGCCGCGTCGCCGGTCAGGTCGCGGCGCGACGCCTGCGCGGAATCGGCGAGTTCCGGATAATCGCCGCGAGCGATGCCGAACTCGATCTGCTCGATCGCGTCGGCCACCGCGGCGCCGTCCTGGAAGCGGTCTTCCGGCTGCTTGGCGAGCAGGCGGTTGAGCAGCGGCTGCAACGCATACAGGCGCTCGGGCAGGATCGGAATCGGCTGGGTGATGTGCATGATGCCGACCGCGAGCGAATCGTCGGCATGGAACGGCACGCGCCCGGTCAGCAGTTCGTAGAGCACGACGCCGAGGCTGTACAAATCGGCGCGGCCATCGAGCGGACGCCCGCGTGCCTGCTCCGGACTCATGTAGTGCGGCGTGCCGATCACCGTGCCGGTGCGCGTCATGTGCGTGGCCGAATCGCTGGCGCGCGCGATGCCGAAATCGGTCAGCGCCGCGCTGCCGTCCTCGCGCAACAGGATGTTGTCGGGCTTGACGTCGCGGTGCACGAAACCCTTGGCGTGCGCGTAGTTCAGCGCGGTCGCGATCTCGCGCGTCACGCGCAGGGCGAAGCCGACCGGACGCGGCTTGCCGTCGTTGGCTAGCGCGGCGCCGCCGCCGAGGTATTCCATCGCGATGTAGTGGTATTCGCCGGCGCGACCGACGTCGTGCACGCCGACGACGTTGCGGTGGTGCAGCTTGGCGGCGATGCGCGCCTCGCGCAGGAAGCGTTCGCCGAAATCCGGATCGGCAAGCAGGCTCGGCGACATCACCTTGAGCGCGACTTCGCGCTGCACCGATTCCTGCATCGCCAGGTACACGGTGGCCATGCCGCCGCGGCCGAGCTGGCGCAGAATCTTGTAGCCGGAAATCTCGATCACGTATCCGATCCGTATGCCCCGGTTCCGGCACGAAGCATAGCATGGCGCCACCGTCCTCCCGCAGCGCGAAAGCCGTGAAGATCATCCGAAACAACGGGTTGTGGCGATCGCGTCAGTCGAAACCGTTGCCGAAGATCTCGTCTTCGCCGGGCTGGCGTTCGTAGGCGCCGATGTCCGGTTTGCCGGCAGGTACCTCGCGCGCGAAGCCAGCGCCGCGTTGGTCCGACGTGTCGGGCAGCGGGTTGCTGCCGGCGTCGATCGCCGGGCTGGCCGTGAGCAGCGCGTGCGTGCGTGTGTAGCCGCCGTGGTTGCCGAGCGGCGCCAGCCGCGGATCGAGTGAAGTTGCAATCACGCCGGGAAGCGGCAGGTTGTTGATCGACATCACCAGGTTGCTGGAACCGGTGAGCGTCTTGCCGCTGGCAAGTACGATGTCCGGATTCACGCCGTTCGTGTTGGTGTTGTGCGCGAAAATCGAACTGGTCGCGACGATGCTGGCGGCGGAATGAATGCCGCCACCGAAACTTGCCATGCCAGAATTGAATGCAACCGTGCTGTTGTCGATCGTCAGCGGCGCCTTGCTGTAGATGCCACCGCCCTTGCCGCCCTGGTTGCCTGAGATTGTGCTCTCGTGGATGGCGACCGTGCCCGACGTACTCAGTTGGTACAAGCCGGCACCGTAGCCTGCCATGTTGGAATCGATCG
>JAICYA010000249.1 GCA_025934455.1 Rudaea sp. | reverse complement strand
CCGTCCCATTCGATGGATTCGGTGCGGCCCAGTTCGAGATTGTCCGTAAAGGCGTTCACGTCGGTGAGGCGGCGTGGCCTGGCGTCGACGGAATCCAGCACGTACAGCTCACACGGGTGATTTGCCGTGGTGCCGATAAAGGCGATGGCGCCCTTTCCGGAAACGCTCATGCTGGTCGTGTCGTTGCTCGTCGTGATGCCCAGGCCGTTGTTGGCTTCCACATCGCCGAGATCGAGCAGGGTGGCTTTCCCCGATAGCGGTTGCTTCCACAGCGCCGTATGCGTGCCCAGCCCGCCAGCGGTGATCAGCGTCCGGCCGTCCGGCATCCAGGCGTAGTTGCCGAAGTGGCGGGCCAGCGCCGCCGTCGCATCGTAGGCCTTGCCGTCGACGTTCACATACACGGCATCGCCGTTGTTCTGGTCGCCGCCGCGCGGGCGCGAGAATGCATAGGCGTCGCCCGCCGGCGCGAAGTCGATATGGTCCGAGCCTGGCGCGGAAACCAGCGTCCGCACCTCGCCGCTCGCGACATCCACTTCGCCGATGACGGAATGAAACGACGACGCCCAATGCACATCCGGAAACCGGGTGAACGCGATCCGCTTGCCGTCGCGGCTCCAGACGGGCGTCGTCGCGCCTCCATGATCGGTGCCGAGGCTGGAGGCGCCCCGGGTCAGCTGCCTGGCTTTCCCGCCCGCGGCCGGCGCCACCCACAACTGCCAGGGCGCGTCCTGCTTGTCCAACAGTAAATGACCGTTGGTGACCTGGAACCCCTTGTTGTGCGCCTTGATCGCTTCCGCGTTAAGCGGTGGGTCCTGCGCAATGAAGGCGACGCTCTTGCCATCCGGACTCCAGGCGTAGTCGCCCACGCCTTGCCTGTTGCCGGTTGCGCGCCGTGCCCCACCGCCGTTCCTCGGCATGACGAAGACCTGGGTTTTCCTGGTCTTCGGATCCTTCGCGAGAAACGCCAGGCGCGAGCCATCGGGCGACCAGCGCGGCGAGGACAGGTTTTCGCGATGGCTGACGAGCGTGCGGCGCGCACCGTCCGCCACTGCCACCAGGTCGATTTCCTTTCTGGCTTTGTCCGTCGCCCAGTCCGGTGTGGACACGATCACGGCGATGTCTTTTCCGTCCGGGGAAATCTGCGGGTCGCCGAGGGAGACGATCTTCCGCAGGTCGCTCAGCTGGAAAACACGTGGCGCTGCCGCCGCCGCTTCCGCCGAGGGGCATGCCAGCAAACACGCGGTCCAGAGCATGGCGAAGCGCGCGGATTTCATGAGTGTCCGCCGGTCGAGATGCCGTTCAAGGCATCCCGCTGAAACGCCGGTTCACTCACTATGGCTGCCGCCCAGTTTCATGTTCGCTTCCAGGAAGAAGGCGCGGCCGACCGGGTTGTTCCAGGGAATGTAGTAATACGGGTAGCTGGTCCAGGTGGGGTCGCGCCGCGGCTTGGTGTCGAACAGGTTGTCGATGGCCAGCGACAGGTTGAAGTTCCTGGTGACGTTGTAGCTGAACGTCGCGTTGTAATTGAAACTCGGCGCGAGACGGAGAGTGCCGTCGTAGTTCGGTATGCCGCCCATGCGCGAGCCGTAGAGCGTGGTGGTGAAGTCGTGGTAGGTCCACGTCACCGAGGCGTTGGCCTTGGTGCGCGGGATCAGGTAGTAGTAGATGTCGGTCATTTCGTTGTCGACCGGCGAGTCGGGCGAAAGCTGCGTCCGGTGCATGATCACGTAGGTCGCGCCGGCGTGGAAATCGAACTTGCCGAACCGGTCGGTGGCCAGGCGGTAGTGCGTGTCGAAGTCGACGCCGGCGGTGCGGTCCGTGGCGGCATTGATCGGAAGCACCAGCACCGAGGTGATGCCGTTCGGGTTGTAGCCGGCGGTCGGCGAATTGCGCACGACCTGGCTTTCGACCTGCTGGCAGAACGACGAATTGCCGTCCACCGACGCGCCGTTGGCGTCCACGCCGAGACGGCAATCGGCCTCCTCGCGCAGGACCTTGTCGCTGTCCTGGTATTCGACCTCGTTGTTCACCCTTATGTTGTAGTAGTCGGCGGTGAAGTCCAGGTTCGGGGTCGGCGAATACACGAAGCCGTAGGTCAGGGATTTGCTGGTTTCGTCCTTCAGCGCGGTGCTGCCGTGGCTGCGTCCGTTGAAATCCACGTCGCCGTTGCTGCAGTTGTCGAAGTAGTCCGGGCCCGTGTCCGGTTCATCGAGGCGGCACTGGTAATAGTCCGTTCCGCTGGAACTGGAGCCGCTGTCGCCGGCATAGAGATAGGAAAGGTCGGGCGCGCGGAAGCCCGTGCCCAGCGAACCGCGCAGCAACAATGTCTTGAAAGGGCGGTATTCGAAGCCGAGCGCATAGGTGGCCTTGCCCGACGAGTTGGCGCCGTACTCGTATCTGTCGTAGCGGCCCGCCGCGGTGAGCATCAGCTGCGAGAACACCGGCACGCTGAATTCCACGCCGAGTCCGGAGTGGTCGCGCGAACCGACCGCGACGGCGTTGTGCAGGCCGTAATAGCTGCCGTCGAGCGAGAGCGGATCGGCCTTCAGTCCGAAATACTGGTTGCCGTATTCGGCCACGGCGGCGAAACCGACCGCGCCTGCCGGCAGATGGAACAGCTCGGTGTTGCTGAGGGTGAAGGACCAGTCCTCGGAGCGGCTCTTGTCCCTGTCGATCGAATCCTGGGTGATGGAACGAAACTGCGCCACGGTCAGCGGCGTGTAAAAGCGGCTGATCGGCGCGTTGTAGATCTGGTAGCCACTGTCCGGATCGACACCCAGCGACGGCCCCAGGTACAGGGCTTGCGCCTTGGCCGCGATCAGCGCCGGCCATTTGCTCTTGAGCTGGTTTTGCGAATGGCCGAACGAGGCCTCGTAATCCCACTGGTCGTCCTGGCCGAAGCTGCCCTTGATGCCCGTGGTCAGCGACAGCGTATTGTTGATGTTGCGGATTTCGCCGGGTTTCAGGCCGCCGTTTTCCTCGAGCGTGAAGTAGTTGCGCTCCCATTGTTCGACCTGGCCGGTGGCCTGGTTGTAGAACGGCGTGGGCGTGCAATCGCCGTTGAGCTTCTCGCAGTTCAGCCACTTCAATGACGTGTTGTAGCTGTCCTGATGGGACGTGCCGGCCAGCACGTCCAGGAACAGGTCGATGTGATCGTTGACGTGGAAGGTGGCCGAGCCGAAGAAGTTGGCGGACTTGCGCCCGTTCTCCAGCGTGCCGTAGTCGAGGTCTTCGTAGCTGCCGCAGTAGTAGCCGGGTCCGCCGTTGTTGTCGGGCGCATAACCGGAACGCGACGCATAGAAAACCGAACCCTGGTCCAGGTGGGACAGGCTGTCGCAGGTGGCCTTGCCCGGATCGAGGTAATTCCCGTTGATGTCCTGGCGAACGAACGTATGGCCGGCCACGATGCGGTCGCTCGGGCTGTCCAGGCGCGAATCGGTGAAGCTGCGCTGGTAGTCCCATATCGGTTGGGCCTCGTAGAGTTCCAGGCCGAACACCGAGTCGAACCGACCCTTCGAAAAGCCGCTGCTTATCTGGAACCGTTGCGAACTGCCGCCGCCGTGCTGGGTGTCGCCGACGCGGTAATCGATGGTGGTGCCGTCGGCCTTCTTCTTCAGGATGAAGTTGATCACGCCCGACATCGCGTCGGAGCCGTAGATCGCGGAGGCGCTGCCGCTCAGGATTTCCACGCGGTCGATCAGCGAGGTCGGCAGGTTGGAGATGTCGGTGAAGTTGCTGTTGCCGTCGTAGGCTTGCGGGTAGTCGGCGATGCGCCGCCCATTGACCAGCACCAGAGTGTGG
>JAICYA010000262.1 GCA_025934455.1 Rudaea sp. | reverse complement strand
GATGCAGCGCGACGCATCCGGCGCGCGCTCGATGGCGATCGCGGCATTGCGGCTTTCCACGTCCGCGTCGAACACCAGGAAAGCCTGCATCCGCACGACGCGGTGGCGGAGGTGCGCCGAAATGATCCGGGCTACGCGCATGCCGCCGATATCGGTCATGGCTTCTCTGTCTGAACGGGCGGTGCGTCGCGTCGGCGGGCGAGCGGCCGCGCTGCTCACCCTGCTCGTCATCGCAGGCTCGATGCTGCTCGCGAAGAGCGCGCTTGCGCAGGTTGTCCATCCGGTCGTCTCCAGTAGGGCGCTGACCGAGCAGGACTTCCACCGCATCCTGCCGAAGCACGTCGCGCAAGACCAAACCAATCCGGATCGCGCCGACACACACGCGGACGCGCTGCCGGCGAGCGCGTTGACGACCGAAGACTTCAAGCGGATGTTGCCGCGCACCGACATGCGCAGCGACGCGGATGCGAACGCGCATCCACGTGCACATGCCTTTCTCGACACGGGTCCGGCCACGCCGTTCGACGCCGCACCCATCGCGAAGAACCCGCTGGCGCCCGACGCGGTCGCGATCGGAGCCAAATCCTGCGTCGCCTGCCACGCGCTGGAGAACGTGCAGGCGTCGCACTCGCTGCACGTGCAGGCGTTCCGTGCCGGTGTCGCCGGAACGGGCGCTGCGACGGCCTGCGAATCCTGCCACGGGCCCGGTTCCGCACACGCCAGGGATCCGACGAAGCCTGGTTTGATCATCGCCTTCACCCGCGACGCTAAAACACCGATCGAAACCCAAGCCGGCGTGTGCCTTGCCTGCCACAAGGGTGGCGCACGCCAGGACTGGCTCGGTTCGGTGCACCAGCAACACGAACTGTCGTGCACGGATTGCCACAACCCGATGGCACGGTTGTCGGCCGAGGGCGTGCTGGCCGACAACTCGGTCAATGAGGTGTGCTCGACCTGCCACCGGGACATTCGCGACAAATTCAACCGGCGCTCGCACATGCCGCTGCCGGAGGGACAGATGTCCTGCGTGGATTGCCACAACCCGCACGGCACCCTGACGGCGGATCTCATCAAGACCGACACGGTCAACGAGACCTGCTACACCTGCCATGCGGAAAAGCGCGGGCCGTTCCTGTTCGAACACGCACCGGTGCGCGAGAACTGCCTGGCCTGCCACGACCCGCACGGTTCCAACCAGCAGGCGTTGCTCACGCTGCCGGTGCCGATGCTGTGCCAGCAATGCCACACCATGACCGGGCATCCGAACGACCTGCTGACGAGGGTGGGACTCGCCACCGGACCTGCCCCGGACGAGCGGCTGATCGGTCGCGCCTGCCTCACCTGCCACGCCAACATCCACGGTTCCAACAATCCGTCCGGCTCGAGGTTCCATAAATAAACCACCCGTGCGCCTGCGCCGCCTTTCTCGACCATGCAGAACCACACCTCCACAACCCCCGCCTCACCGTTGCACGGCAACGGTTCGGCAGCCCCCTTGACTCAAGGGGGCAGAACAGCCGGTGATTCGTCGGCGCGGTGGCACTAGGAAAGTCCATGCGCAAAATGCTCGCCGCATCGCTGGCCATCGCCACCGCGGCCTCCCTCGCGGGGCCGCGGGCGTTTGCCGATTCGAGCGACAGCGCGCGCGTGGGCGACATCCAGTACGGCAACGCCCTCGATCCCACCGGCTGGGCGCCGCTGCTTTGGCCCGACCCGCGCGGATTCTCGTGGCTGCACGCCGGCATGATGCGAACGCCCAGCGGTATGCTGTATCCCTATCCGCCGCAGCGCGCCGAAAAAAGCTCGCCGCTGTACAAGGACAGCGACTGGATTTACTGGGGCTTTCTGCAACTGGGCTACCTGCATCAGGGCGGCGACACGCAGGCGGAATTCTTTCGCCAGTACGCCGGCTGGAGGAACGGCTTCGCGCTCGGCCTGTTCGCGTTGTACGCGGACGATCCGAAAACCGGCCAGTACCTGGAATTCCGCGGCAGCCGCTTGAGCGGCGACGACCAGTACTACCGTCTGCGCACCGGGCAATACGGCGCCTTCAAGATCGAGGCCTTCTACCGGGACATTCCGCACGTCATCACCACCAGCGCCTATCCGCTGTGGAACGGCGTCGGCAGCACCGATCTGACGCTCCCCGCGCCACTGGTGCCGGGAGGCAGTACGCCGGCGCAGGTCGCGGCAGTCGAGAAGACACGCCCCCGGCAAACAGTCGGCCTCACGCGCAGGCGCGAAGGCCTCAGCTTCGAGGGCGAGCTCTATCGCGACTGGATCGGCTTCGTGTCGATCGTCAACGAGAAGCGCAGCGGGGACCGGCTGTGGGGCGGACCGATGTACCTCAACTACATCCTGCGCGACAACGGCGGCGCGTTGGAGACGGTGCGCCCGATCGACTTCACCACCACCGACGTCAGCATGGGCCTGCGCGACGTCGGCAGCGTCTGGCAGTTCCAGTTGACCTACACCGGTTCTTTTTTCCGCGACCACAAGGACGAGCTGGATTACCAGAGTCCTTTTGCGCTCCAGAACGTGGTGGGCGTGCCGCAGGTGGCCAATATCCATCAGGGCCAGTTTTCGCTCGAACCCGACAATGACTATCACAATCTGCGCGCGGAACTTTCGCGCAGCCTGAAATGGAACGGCCAGCTCTCGCTGGCTGCGGCGTGGGGCACCATGCGCCAGAACGATCCGCTGCTGCCGCCGGTCACCTGCACCGGCATCGGCGGCATCTTCATTTCACCGTCGGCCGACTACACCTTCAACTGCGCCGACTGGAATACCCCTGCAGCGCTGTCGCAGCAGACCGCGAATGCCCGCGTCGATACCGGCCTGCTCGACGCGAAGATCACGCTGCGCCCGTCACGGGTGCTCGGCTGGCACGCAGGGCTGCGCTGGTACCGCGAGGACAACAAGACCAACTATCTCGCCTTCAATCCGCTGACCGGGCAGTACGGCTACATCGCCGAAAACGGTTCGCAGGGCAGCATCATCCCTGGCCAGATCGGCATCTTCGATCCGCGCAACCCGCTCTTCGCATCGTACGTGACGCAGGTGCGTGCGATCCCGTTCGGCTACACCGACACGATCTTCGACAGCGGTGTCGACTTGCGCCTCGGTGAGAACAACACCCTGAACCTGACCTGGAGCTTCGATCGCAACCAGCCGAAATACCGCGAACGCAAGCTGGTGAACGAGCAGCGCATCAAGCTGGGATGGGTGGACCGCGCCCTCGGCAAGGGCACCCTGCGTCTCGACTACGAAGTCGCGTACCGCAATGGTGGGCCCTACACCTCCGATCCGTACCAGGCGTTCTATTCGACGGCGCTCCCCGGCTTCGTGACGCCGCCGCTCGGCAACGTCGCTTTCACCGTCGATGCGATGCGCAAGTACGACCTCAGCAACCGGATCGAACACAAGCTGCACGCGACGTTGATCTACCCGATCGGCGACAGCGCGACGATCTCGGGCGTCGTTTATGCCACGCGTGACGACTACGGTGCGGCGATCGGTCGGCAGGCGACGCGCAACCGCGGCTTCGATCTGTCGTGGGACTGGCAACCCTCGCCGATGACCAGCATGAGCGCCAATCTGGGCCGCGACGATTCGAGCCTGAACTTCTC
>JAICYA010000119.1 GCA_025934455.1 Rudaea sp. | reverse complement strand
GTGAAACGAAAACGCCGCGGTTTCCGCGGCGTTTTCATTGGTGCAGCATCAACGCCTGCGCGCCCTGCCCCGCCAATACTGGATCAAGCCGAAGCCCACCACGGCACCGCCCAGGTGCGCGAAGTGCGCGATGCCCGCCTGCGTGCCGGTCACACCGAGATAAAGCTCGAGGATCATGTAGCCGACCACGGCGATGCGCGCGGGAATCGGTATCGGAATGAGGAAAAAGAAAACCTTCGCCTGCGGATACAACACGGCGAAGGCGAGCAGCAGTCCGAAAACGCCGCCCGAGGCGCCAATGGTCGGATAGAAATCCTGCGGCGAGAACAATGCGATCGTCGCCAACTGCGCGAATGCCGCGCCGAGCACGCAGGCAAAATAATAAAATGTATACCGGCGCGCGCCGAGCGCGTTTTCGACCGGTCCGCCGAACATCCACAATGCGAGCATGTTGAACGCGATGTGCGGCACGCCACCGTGCAGGAAACTGTAGGTGATGAGTTGCCATGGTTCGAAGCCGAGCGCGATGACGCTGCCGTCGGCCATGCGCGCAAGCTGCTGCTGGCCGAGCGGCCACAGGGCGAAATGCGCGACTATCGTGGCGTCGGCGCCGGCCATCTGCAAAAGGAAAATCGCGATATTGGCGACCAGCAGGGCGCGGGTGACGGGCGGCAAATTCGGCATGTCAGAAACACTCCTTGGTCATTTAGGTGCCCACAGTTCGGCATCCAGATCGCGCTGCCAGCCGAAGCGCGAAAGATCGACGCGACCGTTGCGCACTACCACGCCCTCGTCGACCAGCAATGCCCGCTGCTCGCGATGGCCGCGGCTGCCGGCTGGAAACGCGATGCGCCCGTCGGCGCGCAGCACGCGCTGCCACGGCAGTTTCAGCGCGGAGTACTCGCCGAGGATGCGGCCGACCAGGCGTGCGTGCCGCGGCATGCCGGCGCGTGCGGCGATTTCGCCATAGCTCGTCACGCGCCCGCGCGGAATCAAACGGATCACGCGCAGGATGGCCGCATGTTCGGGCGGAATGGCTGCCGTGCCTGACTTCATTGCCACGACACGTTAGCATACGCGGCAAGTTCAAAAGGACACGACAATGCACTCGTTCGAGGAAATCCGCTCCAGCATCCAGGCCAGGCATGCGTTGCGCATCAACGATCCGTACCTGATCAGTTTCGACCTGGCCATTGGTGACGGCAGCCGCCACCAGAGTCTGCACCTGGCCGAGATCGAGGGCGAGGACGGCCGCAAGTTCCTGCGCCTGTCCACGCCGATCGCAGCGACCGCGGGCGTGGATGCGAAGCGCTGCCTGCGTTTCAACTGGGAACAGCGCGTGGGTTATCTCGCCATCAGCGACCTCGACGGCACACCCTATTTGCACCTGTGCGAGAACCGTCCCTACGAATTGTTGAGCGAGAAGGAACTCGCGCGCCTGATCGACGAAATCGGCCCGCTCGGCGATCGGCTGGAAAAGGCCATGTCGGCAGGCGGCGACGCGCTCTAGTCGAACCGCGCTATGGCTATTGCCAGCCGAGCATCTGCAGTCCGCGCACCAGCGCGTAAGCGAGCCCGCCTGCTACCGGCAAGGTGAGCAGCCACGCCCAGACCATGCGCTCGACCACGGTCCAGCGGATCGCGTTCAGTCTCTTGGCCGCACCCACGCCCATGATCGCCGACGACACGTTGTGCGTGGTGGAAACCGGCAAGCCGAGCACCGAGGCGGTGATGATCACGCCCGAGGCGGTGATGTCGGCGGCCACGCCATTGACCGGATGCAGCTTGACCATCTTGTGGCCGAGCGTGCGGATGATGCGCCAGCCGCCGACCATCGTGCCTGCCGCCATGGTCAGGGCGCAGACGACCTTGATCCACAGGGCGATGCCAAACTGACCCTGCGCATCGCTGGGCACGCGCAGGAAATGCAGCCACGGCGGCAGGTGATCGAGCGATCCGGCCGTGGTCGCGCCGGCCAGCGCCAGGGCGATGATGCCCATCGTCTTCTGCGCATCGTTCAAGCCGTGCGACAGACCCATGAAGCCGGACGAAAAAATCTGCAATTTGCCGAACACGGCATTGACCGTGCGCGGCCGCGTCGCGCGCGTCGCCGCGCCGCCTAGCCCGTTGAAGAACGACAGCAGCGCGAACAGCAGGCCCATCACCAGGAATCCGATGACGAATCCGGCCAGCGGCGACACGATCATCGGCAGGATGACCTTGTTAAGCACGCCTTTGGCATGCCACCAATGATCGGCCGGCACCGACCAGACGATCGCCTGCCAGTTGCCTTCAGCCGCGGCCAGCGCCGCGCCGCACAAACCGCCGACCAGCGCGTGCGAAGAACTCGACGGCAACCCCACCCACCACGTGATCAAGTCCCAGATCGTCGCGCCGAGCAGCGCGCAGATGAGGATTTCCGGCGTCATCGCCACCACGCCGGTGTCGATCAGGCCGGACGCGATGGTCTTTGCCACGGCCGTGCCCCACATTGCGCCGAGCAGGTTCGTGCAGGCCGCAAGCAGAACCGCCTGTCCGGGACTGAGTACCTTGGTCGCCACCACGGTGGCGATGGAATTGGCGGTGTCGTGGAAGCCGTTGATGTACTCGAAGATCAGGGCGACGGCGAGGACGACGAGTACCAGAGTGAGGGTCACGGCGGGCCCTCAGGAGTTCTTGAGCACGATCGCGTAGATCACATTGCCGGCGTCGCGGCAGCGGTCGATGGCCTTCTCCAGCAATTCGAACAGGTCCTTGCGCAGCAGCAGGCGCACCGCATCGCTGGTCTCGGAAAACATCTCCTTGTACAACCCCAGGATCAGGCGGTCGGCCTCGCTCTCGATCGCCTGCATGCGGTCGTTGAGCGCCTTCATTTCCTCGAGCTTCATGCCGCGGCGCAACTGGCGCACCATCTCGACGATGATCTCGACGCCCTTCTCGAGCATCGCGGCGCGCGAGGCATAGTCGACATCGACCAGCTTTTCAGCGAACAGGGCATAGCGTTCGGCGAACTTCTCCACCGTCTTCGGAATCTTGTAGAGCGCGCCGGAAAGCGCCTCGATGTCCTCGCGCTCGATCGCGGTGACGAAGGTGTTGACCAGGGCCTGGCTGATCTGCGCCATGATTTCCTTTTCCCGGCGCCGCGCGACCTTGAATTCGTCCAGCGAAGGATTCGGCGACTTCCCGTTCAGCATCGTGATCAGCGCGCGCGTGCTCTGCCGCGCGGCGTCCGCGCTCGCTTCGAGCAGGCCGTAGAACTTGTCGCCTTTGCCGAAAATCGTTTGCAGGGAGAACATGCGCTCGCCTCGTCCGGATTGAATGCGCGGGCCAGGTCGGCGGCGCGGGCGCAGTTTACCGTTTTGTGACGGCCTTTGCCGGGCCGGCGCGGCGGCGTGCTCTGCTAGACTCCGACGCATGACTACACGGTCCGCCGGATGATCCTGGAACTCGCCTTAATCGTCCTGCTTGCCCTGCTCAACGGCTTTTTCGCGCTCAGCGAAATGGCCTTGATGACGTCGCGGCGCAGCCGTCTCAAGCACTTGGCGCGCAGCAGCCGGCGTGCGCAGATCGCGCTGAAGCTCGCGCAGACGCCCGAACGCTTCCTCGCCACGGTGCAGGTGTTCATCACCCTGATCGGCATCGGCACCGGCACCGCGCTGGGCGCGCGCCTCGGCGCGGAATTCGCACACCTGCTCGACGCTACGCGCCTGGACTGGCTCGCGCCGTACGCACCCGCACTCGGCGTGACGTTGAGCGTATCCGCCATCACGTTCGCGAACATGCTGCTCGGCGAGCTTGTGCCCAAGCGCGTCGCCCTGGTCAACCCGGAACGTTACGCCGTGGCGACGGCAGTGCCCATGCGCGTGCTGACCTGGGCCGCCACGCCGTTCGCATTCGGGCTGATCTGGCTGACCCGCCTGATCCTGCACGCGCTGCGCATGGATCGCGTCGGCGCCGAACAGGTCAGCGAAGAGGAAATTCGCCTGCTCGTGGCCGAAAGCGCCGATCAAGGCGTGATCGACTCCGACGAGCGCAACATGGTCAACCGCGTGCTGCGCCTGGGCGATCGCGCGGTGGACAGCCTGATGACGCCGCGACCGCGCATCGCATGGCTCGATGCCACCGCGTCGCTCGAAGAAAACCTCGCGGTGATGCGCGACACGCCGTTCTCGCGCTATCCCGTCTACCACGGCAACGACAAGGACGTGCTCGGCGTGCTCAGCCTGAAACGCCTGCCGGCCATGCTTGGCAATGCGAAGGTGGATCTGTTCGCGCGACTGGCCAAGCCGCTTTACGTACCCGGCACCGCGCGTGCGCTGGACCTGCTCGAGGAATTCCGCGACGCGGAAACGCGCCTCGCCCTCGTCGTCGACGAGTATGGGGATGTCGAGGGACTGGTCACGCTCAACGACGTGCTCGGCGCCGTGGTCGGACCCGGCGCCGCGCCGGTACCGGCCACGCAGGCGCAACCGGTCACGCAGCGCGACGACGGCAGCTGGCTGATCGATGGCGCACTCGGCACCGACGACCTGCGCGAACTGCTCGGACTCGCCGAGTTGCCCGCCGAAGACGAGCACGACTTCAACACCGTCGCCGGCATGGTAGTGGCGCATTTCGGCCGCATTCCGCAGGCCGGCGAGCACTTCGACTGGCGCGGCTGGCGCTTCGAAGTCGTCGATCTCGATGGAGCGCGCGTGGACAAGATCCTTGCCGCGCGCGTGCCGGTGGCAGCGGAAGCCGAGGGGAGCGGCTGAATAGTCAGCCCTTCTGCTTCG
Organism: Rudaea sp.; assembly: GCA_025934455.1. Next base: position 1,740 of record JAICYA010000119.1, on the reverse strand, counting down.
CGATCTTCGCCATCCGCTGCGCATCATCGAAAATCCCGCGCAGGATGCGCACTTCGCGCTGATCCAGGCCCGCGTGCAGGAACAGCCGGCGCAGGCGCTTCATGATCGTCACCGGCGAGCGGCCCTTGTGGAAGTCGATGTCGTCGAGCATCTGCGCCAGATGATCGAACATGTACTCAAATTGCTCGGCCGTGGCCGGTGGATCGGATTTCGATTCATCGGCTGGTTGTGGCATGCGTTCGAGCATCGCCAAACGCAATTCGTAGGCCAGCACCTGCACGGCCTGCGCAAGATTGAGCGAGGGGAAATCCTCCACGCTCGGAATCCGCACCGCGGCGTGGCACGACATCAGTTCGTCGTTCTCAAGTCCCGTGCGTTCGTTGCCGAACACGATGGCGACCGGTCCTTGCGCACTGGCGGCGAGCGCGCGCGCAGCGGCTTCGCGCGGCGTCAGTTCCTCCAGTTGCACTGCGCGTGCGCGTGCCGTGCAGCCGAGCACGAGGGTGCAATCGGCGACCGCGTCGACCAGCGTGGGCGCGATCGCCGCGTCATCGAGCACGGCGTTCGCGCCCGAAGCCATTGCGACGGCATCCGGATGCGGAAACTTGTGCGGCGCGACCAGGCCCAGGCGGTCGAATCCCATCGTGCGAATCGCGCGCGCCGCGGCACCGATGTTGCCCGGGTGCGAGGTGCGCACGAGTACAAAGCGGATGCGGTTGTTCGTGTTGGACAAAGCTTCTTTCTCGCTCATGGCTTGATTATCGCAGGTGTCACACAAAACCGGCCGGCCGCAGGACGGAAGCCTCGCTTCTGCTAAAATCGCGCCCGGTGCGGCCGACCGCACCACGTTCTTTCCGACCATAAACGCAGGAATTCGTCATGCCCAGACCCGCCGTCAATGTCGCGGTTCGCGCCGCGCGCGCCGCCGGAGCCGTGATCCTGCGCTACATCAACCGTGTCGAAGGACTTGCCGTCGAGGAAAAATCGCGCCACGACTACGTCAGCGAAGTCGACAAGCTGGCCGAGGCGGAGATCGTCAAGGAACTGCGCCGCGCCTACCCCGGCCACGCCATCCTCGGCGAGGAAACCGGCAAGACCGGCAGGTCCGACAAGGTCTGGGTGGTCGATCCGCTAGACGGCACGCACAACTACCTGCGCGGATTCCCGCATTACTCCGTGTCGATCGGTTTCATGGACCACGGCGACCTCGTCCACGGCGTGATCTACGATCCGCTGCGCGACGAACTGTTCACCGCCAGCAAGGGCGATGGCGCCTTCGTCAACGACCGCCGCATGCGCGTGAGCAAGCGCGAGTCGCTGGCCGGCGCGATCCTGTGCACGGGATTCCCGCCGCGCCAGCACCAGCATCTGGACGCGCAGTTCGCGATCTCACGCGCGCTGCTGCGCGAGGCCGATGACCTGCGCCGCACGGGTTCTGCCGCGCTCGATCTCGCCTACGTCGCCGCGGGGCGCCTTGACGGCTATTTTGAGCCGGGTTTGCAACCGTGGGACATGACCGCCGGCTGTCTGCTCGTGCGCGAAGCCGGCGGCAAGTTCTGCGATTTCGCCGGCCGCGACGGAATGCCGGCCAGCGGCAATCTCATCGCCGGGAACATTCACGTCGCCACGGCGATGACGAAGATCATCACAGCCAACGCGACGCCGGAGCTGCTCGGCTGACGAGCTGCGCTTACGGCCTGCGCGCCAACTCCGGGTTGTCGCGCGTCACCGGCATCAGGT
>JAICYA010000446.1 GCA_025934455.1 Rudaea sp. | reverse complement strand
GGATCGCGCGCTTGTAGCGCGGCAGGTTCTGTTTCGCCCCGCGCAGGACGCCGCCCTTGAAGGCGAAATCGGCGTCTACGAAGGGCTTGGAAAGATAGGGCGCGTCGGCATCGACGAGGCGCCAGCGCAGCCAGGCCTGCCAATGCGCGATCGGAACTTCCGCGAGCGCGGCGTCGGCCGCCGTGAAGAATTCGGGCTGGGCCAGCGAAAAGGTTTTCACGTCTTCGCGGCTGGTCGCATGGAAAAACGCCGTCCACGAAAAATGCGGCGTCTTCGCATTGGCCTGCGCCAACGTGACGATATGGTACGAATTGGATGGATTGCGCAGGGCGACGCGGTCAAGCGAGGCTTTCGCAAAGCGGGTTTCCAGCGCCATTACCCAATCGGATTCGTCTTTCGCATTCGCATCACCGAGCAGACTCAACATGCGTTCGACGTGCTTGCGGTATTGCCCGCGCAACTGTTTGGATTTCGCATCGGCGCGCAGGTAGTAGTCGCGGTCGGGCAGGCCGAGTCCACCTTGGCCGGCATAGGCGATGTCGGTGGTGGAATGCTTGAGGTCGGGCTGGGCCTCGAAATCGAACAACACGTCATCGCCACGCGCCTGCCTGCCGGTAATCAGCGTGGCGACATCGGCGGGTGTCTTCAGCGCGGCAATGGCGGCCAGGTCGTTTTGCAGCGGCGCGATGCCGGCCTTGGCAATGGCGGCCTCGTCCATTGCGGCGGCGTAGAAGTCGCCGATTTTCTGCGTCGCGCTGCCGGACGCGCCGGGATGCGCGGTGGCGTCTTCGAGGATGCGTTTGAGGATGGCCGTGTTGCGCTCGCCGATTTCGTCATCCAGGCTCCAGGTGCTGTACGCGGCCGGGATCGGGTTGGACGCGAGCCACCCGCCGTCGGCGTGCTGGAAAAAATCCGTGCACGCCGACGTGCGCGCATCGAAATTGCGCGGGTCGATACCCTGCTCGTTGGTGTGCGCAGCGGCGCCTGTTGCGGTCAACAACAGGACCGGCGCCAATAGTTGCGCGCAAACAATACGCATGGAAGCTCCAGCAGGGGACGCCAGTGTAGGGGCTATCGTCCCGCCGTCGATGTGTCGAAGGTCATTGCCCGCGTGGCAACGCAGTCTCTGGATGCGCCCCATCCGGCAGCTTGTCCGGCCCGACCGCGCCGCCGGAGAGGATGAAGGCCATGGCCTGATCCATGCTCCAGTCGGTGGCTACGAGTTTTTCCATCGGCACGATTTCGAGGTAGCCGCCGGTGGGATTGGGCGTGGTCGGCACGTAGACCGCCGCCACTTCGCGCCCGGCGCTGTCGGCGAACACGCGGGTGACAAAGCCGATCGATTTCAATTCCGGCGAGGGAAAGTCGATCAGCACCACGCGCTGCGTGCCGGCCGGTTTGGTCGAGAGCATGGTCATCAGCTTTTTCGCGCCGCCGTAGATCGTGTGCACCATCGGGATGCGCGAGATCAGGTTTTCGAAGGCATCGAGCAGACGCTGGCCGAATACGCGCGAGGTGGCGAAACCGACGACGTAGAACGCGATCACGGTGGCGATGAAAGCGATGATGGACTGGAACCACTCCTGGTTCAGCCAGCCTGCGGCGCCGGGAAACTCCGCGGAGATACCGGTGAACAATCCGGCTACGACCGGCGCGCCGACGTGGGACAGGAAAGTGAAGATGAATTTGAACACCAGCCACGTCAGCCACAACGGTACCAAGGTGAGCAGGCCGGTGATGAGGTAACGCTGGATGTAAAGTCGTTTCATGGAGGTCGCGCTGTGGAACTTGTGCAATGATAGCGGCAACTCCGATTCTGAGCCGGTCATGCAGGAAG
>JAICYA010000220.1 GCA_025934455.1 Rudaea sp. | reverse complement strand
GGCGCGCGGTGGCGCAGGCGCAGCCGATTCGACGCTTGCCGGAGCCGGCGGCGTGGCCGGACGCATGTTGCGCACGCTCGCCGCCTCATCCACTTCGGCCTTGCGCACCATGGGCCGGGTGGCCGGCTCCTCGCGCACGGGCTTCATCGCGACCGTGGCGCGTTCGGCTGCCGGCACCGTTGCGGGCGCGGCAGCATCCTCGCGGAACAGCGCCGCGTACTGCGGCACGACGCCGGCCAGCGCATCGAGGAATTGCTCGGTGTCGGCGTAGCGGTCCTTCGGATCCTTGGCCAAGGCGCGATCGATCAGACCCTGCCAATGCGCATGTTCGGCGGGCAGGCGCGGAATCGGCTCGAAGACATGCGCATAGGCGACGGCGAAACCGTCGGCGCCATCGTACGGGGGCTTGCGTGCGAGGCCGAAATAGGCGAGCACGCCGAGGCTGTAGATGTCCGAACGCGCGTCCACGTCGCCGCCGCGCGCCTGTTCCGGACTCATGTAATGGCTGGTACCGACGGAAAATCCGCTGCTCGTGATGTGGCCGCCGGTGACCGTGGCCAGGGCGATGCCGAAATCGGTCAGCACCGGATTGCCGTTCGCGTCGTAGAGGACGTTGCCCGGCGCGACGTCGCGGTGCACGTAGCCGCGCTGGTGCGCGTAGCCGAGCGCGCGCGCAACGCCGGCCACGGTCAGCACGAGTTCGCGTTCGTCGATGCCGCGCTCGACGCGCGAGGCGAAATCGCCGCCGGGCAGGTATTGCATGGAGAAGTAGTGCAATTGCGCCGGCGTCACGCCAACGTCGTATACGGCGACGATGTTCGGATGCGCGAGTGAGGCGAGCATGCGCGCTTCCTGCAGGAAGCGCTTGGAAAACGCGGGATCGGCCGCCAGGGCGGGCGCCATCACCTTGAGCGCGACTTCACGCTCGAGCGAGGTCTGCACCGCCAGATGCACGCTGGCCATGCCGCCGACGCCGATCTCGCGCTTGATCTGATAGCCGGGAACCTCGATCACACGCCGTTCTCGCCGCAGATGTCGAACCGGCATTGTAGCGAATTCGGCGCATGCGGCGCGGAACCCGCGCACACTTGTTTTGCCAAACGCACGCCCGCACACTCGCGGATATGTTCGAATCCCTGCTCCCCATGGTGCTCGTCCTCGCCGCGTTCTGGCTGTGGCAGAACGCCCTGCGCGCCCGCGAACGCGCGCGCGAACTCGCGCGCGGCCTGTGCACGCGCGCCGGCCTGCAATTGCTGGACGAAACGGTGGCCGTACAGCGCCTGCGCCTGCGCCGCGTGCCCGGGGAAGGCCTGCGCCTGGAGCGCCGTTACGGCTTCGAGGTCAGCATCGACGGTGCCGACCGCCGGCGCGGCAGTCTGAATCTGCTCGACGGCGACATCGTCTCGTGGGATCTGCCGACCGTCGATGCTACGGCCTCGGCACCGTCAGCCAATGTGATTGAGCTGCGTCCGACGCGGACCATCCACTGAGCCTTATTTGACGACGCGAAGATGATTGCCCTTCTTCGGCGCGGCGGCAACGGCTGCGACCTCCGTCGCCGGCGGCTGCGGCGGCGCGTTTTCCGCCGGGAACATCATGCCCTGCCCATTCTCGTGCGCGTAAATCGCCAGGATCGCGTGCATGGGCGCCTCGACGCTGCGGCTGACGCCGGAAAAGCGCGCCATGAATCGCACCTTGTCCATGCCCAGGTCCAGTTGCGCGACCGCGCGCGCGGCCACGTTGAGCACAACGCGACCGTCCTTGACCGCGCTTTGCGGCACCTCGACGCCGGGCGCGGCGGCATCGACCAGGATGTACGGGGTCAGGCCGTTGTCGCTGATCCAGTCGTACATCGCCCGCAGCAGGTACGGACGGTTGGATGTCATGCCGACCGTACTCATGGGTCGCGCAGCAGCTTTTCTTCCACCGTCAGGCTGCGCGTGAATCCCGGATTGCGGAAGATGCGCTCGCCGTAGTCGATGATGACGTGCGCCTCGCGCGGCAATGCCACGCCCAAGCTCGGCAGGCGCCAGATCAACGGCGCCAGCGCGCAGTCGGCAAGCGAGAGTTCGGGGTTGAGGAAGAATTTCGCCGCCTTGAACAGCGGCACGGCGGCAAGCAGGGCCTCGCGCAGGCGCTTGCGCGCGGTTTCGGCCGGGCGTCCGCCGGCATGGATCTGCGCCACGAACGGCAGCCAGTCGCGCTCGATGCGCACGGTGGCCAGGCGCAGGCGTGCGCGCGACAGCGGATCAACCGGCATCAGCGGCGGGTGCGGATACCGCTCATCGAGGTATTCGCAGATCACGCCGGTGTCGTAAAGCACGAGGTCGCGATCGACCAGCGTCGGTACCGAATTGTAGGGATTCAGGTCGAGCAGGTCTTCGGGCGGATTCTTGGCCGTGACCGGGACCAGGTCGTAGACCACGCCTTTGGCGGCCAACACCAGTCGCACGCGATGGCACTGCGTGTCGTCGTTCGACGAATACAAGGTCAATACGGTGCGCGATCGTTGACTCAACGCCATGACACGGTCCCTCACGTCCCCTCGGGCAATTCGGCGCCGGAATCGCTCGGCCCCTCGTCCGAATGTACACCCCAGCGGGGAAAGCGCCTAGCCCTCGCGACGAGTCGCCGATCCCGGCAACTCGCCCGATGCCTCAATGCACATCTTTCCAATACTCGTGCTTGAGCAGGTACGCCAGCAGCGTGAAGAATGCCAGGTACAGCAGCACCCACACGCCGATGGAATGGCGCTGCAACGCAGCCGGTTCGCTTGCATACTCGAGGAATGCGGTCACGTCGCGAACCGTGTCGTCGTACTGGGCAGGCGTGAGTTTGCCGGGCGTGGACAGCTCGAGCTTCTCGACCACGGGTTCCGCGCCCGGCTTGGCCGGCGCGTAAACCGGGGTCTGCACGCCTTGCAGCTCCCACAGCGGGAAGGGCATGGACGCGTTCGGGAACACCGTGTTGTTCCAACCGACCGGGCGCGACGGATCGATGTAAAACCTCTTCAGGTAGGTGTAGACCCAGTCCGCACCCTTGGCGCGCACTTCCAGCGACAGATCGGGCGGCGCCTTGCCGAACCACACTTCCGCGCCCTGTGCGGGCACGTCGCCGCTGGCCGGCTTCGAAGGCATGTTCGAAATCGCCAGGTCGCCGATCTTCGCGCCGGCGCTGGCGAAATTCTTGAGCACGTCGTCGTCGCTGAGCTGCAAGTCCTGCGCGATGCGCGAGTAGCGCATGTATTTCAGGGAATGGCAGCCCGAGCAGTAGTTGAAGAACGTGCGCGCGCCGCTTTGCAGCGAGGCGATGTTGGTCACGTGCGCGCCGGCCTCTTCGAGACCTGCTCCTTCCTGCGCCAGCGCGCTGCCAGCGACCAGGAGAGCTCCCGCGGCCGCCACGGCCACGCGTGCGAAAACGGATGGGATGCAGAAGGACTTAGTCATGGGTCGTTACCCGCTCCGGCACCGGCTTGGTCTTTTCCCAGCCGAAATAGGTGTAGGCCCACAAGGCCGCGAAACACGCAAAGTAGACGAACAGCCAGAAGCGGCCGAACGCGTTCTCGATGGTAGTCACGTCGGCGGTCGGGCCGAACCAGGCCGGGATGTACTCGCTGGTCAATCCCGCGCCCACCGCGCCGAGCATCACGAACGACAGCGCAAACAGGCCGAGGCCGATCTTGTAGCCCAGGCCGCGATAGCGCACCGACTTGACCCGGCCGCGATCCAGCCACGGCACCAGGAACAGGACGGCGATGCCGAGGAACATGATGATCACGCCCGGCAGCTTGGCCGGAATCATGCGCAGCATTGCGTAGAACGGCGTGAAGTACCACACCGGCTTGATCTCGGCCGGCGTCACCAGCGAGTTGGCCGGGATGAAGTTGTCCGGCTCGAGGAACCAGCCGCCGACAGTCGGCTCGAAGAAGATGATGAAGGCGCAGATGACGAGGAAGAAGCCGACGCCGAACAGATCCTTGACCGTGTAGTACGGATGGAACGGGATGCCGTCGGCGGGCTTGTCTGCGCCGAAGCGGCTGCCTTTCGGACCCTTCTTGATTTCCACGCCGTCCGGATTGTTCGAACCGACCTCGTGCAGCGCCGCCAGGTGCAGTACCACCAGCAGCAGCAGCACCAGCGGCAGCGCGATCACGTGCAGCGAGAAGAAGCGGTTCAGCGTGGCGTCGGCCGGGTTGAAATCACCCATG
>JAICYA010000441.1 GCA_025934455.1 Rudaea sp. | reverse complement strand
TTCCTGGCCGGCCGCCGCCGCAGCGAGGCAGATTGCGACCAGAGCTCGAATTCCCGCCGATGGAATACGTTTCTCCATTGTCACTATATTTTAGAAGTGGAATGGGCGCCGATAACGGGTGAACAGGGATAAGTTTCTCGTTCTCACTTGTCCGGGTTCATCCGCAGCGACTAAATGATTTCGCTCGCTGCGAGCAGACCTTTCACGTACTCCGGCGTCAGCGGAATGCGCCGCGGACAGACGCCGGTGGCATCGAACAATGCCGCCGCGATGGCAGGCGGAGGCAGCGCGTTCGGCGCCTCACCGCCAGTGCCAAAGCCCAGGTCGTCGCGGGAAATCGCCACGACCTGGATCTCCGGAGTCTCCTGCATCGTCAGGATTTTGTACCGGCTCCAATCGGTGCTGGTGACCTTCGCCTTGTCAAACGTTACCTCTTCTTTCAAGGCCTCGCCAACACCCATCACAATCCCGCCCTTGATGCACCGATCAAGCTGCCGGGGGTTGATGATCTTGCCGCATTCCACTCCGACAATGAATTTCATCACTCGAATAAGCCCTGTGGAAGGAGTTACGGCGATTTCGGCCAGGCCGACCCAATACGCATTCGATCGCACAATGACACTTACGCCGCGCCCCGTTATCGGATCGTTTCCGTTGCGACGGGCATCCTTACCGGGCGAAGCTCGAAATTCCCAGTTCGCGGCTTTCGCTACGGTCTCAATCACGCCGATCAGCCGCGGATCGGTGGTGTGATCGAGGCGGAACTGAATCGGATCGGCTTTGGCTGCGGCCGCCGCTTCATTGACCAGCGATTCGAGCAGGAAGTTTTGTTGGCGCTGTCCGGGGGTACGCATGATGTTGCCCCGCAGTCCGCCATACGGTGAATCCCACGCGATATTGTCCATCGCAAACACCTGCTGCAGCCGGTGTTCGATTTTGTCGTAAGGCCACTGAGTATCCAGAAACCCGCCGGGCAGTACAGTTCCGCAAGACGCCCCGGCCAGGATGGCGCCCAGAGGGCGCGCATCGAACATGTGCGGCGAATGGAAAGCGCAATGAACTGCTGTCAGACGGCCGGCCGCATCCAGACCACCTTTGACATGCGCGAACCAACCCGGCGAAAAGCTCGACCAGGCGAAGTCTTCTTCCATCGACCACTGCACGCGGACTGGACGCCCCAACATCTGAGAAAGGATGACTGCATCGGCTTCCGCTCCATCGCCGCCAAACGTCTTGCGCCCGAATTGCCCGGCATGATCCAGCCACCGCACCACCACGTTCTCCGGCGGAACGCCCAACAGGCGCGACAGACGTGCGCGCGAAGCCTGCAGATGTCCGATTTGCGACCAGACAGTAGCCGTTCCGTTCGCCCGGACGTCGGCGACAGCAACGAACGGCCCGATCGGAGCGTGCTTGATGAATGGCTGTTCGTAGCTTGCCGAAATGGTGTGAGCCGCCACCGCAAGCGCGTTGCGGACATTCCCTTCATCGCCTTTTGAAGCCGCAGGCCGGCCCCAGGAATGCGCACGGAGGGCTTGCGTCAGATGGTCACTGCCGGGCAGCCCGGACCACTGGCTCCACTGAGTTGAGGCGGCAACATCTCTCGCGGCGCGCACTGCTTCCCACTCGTTGGGAGAAACCACCGCGATCAGGTTCCCTTTGCGCACCACTTGCGCAGTCGGAAACCTGGCCTTGTCCACCGCACCAACGGACACTAAGGTCGAGCCGAGACTGGCAGGCCGGACCATGCGGGCATGAAGCATGCCCGGCAATTCCAGATCACAGCACCATACGGTCTCACCGGTGACTTTGGCGGGGATGCCCGGCATCGGAAAAGACTTGCCCACTACCTGGTACTCGGATAT